>NZ_RBLN01000280.1:0-2812 GCF_003989405.1 Micrococcus sp. HSID17227
TTGCCCTCACCGGGCCTCTTCCGATCGGGGCGCCGGCCGCGGCGCGGACGGCCAGCGGGCCGGACGCCGTCTCCGCGGCGGGCAGGAACACGGCCTCGCCCGGGCCCAGCTCGATCTCCTGGCCTGCCAGGGCCAGGCTTGCCGTGCCGCGGGTGACCACCGCGATCCCGGGCCCGTGCACGTCGAGCCCGTGGACGGCGTCGTCCTCGAGCGTGGCCTGGAGCAGCTCGAACTCCTCGAACGGCGGGCGGAAGGCCACCACGGAGTCGGCCACGCGCTCGGGCTCGGTGGAGGGCACCGGCAGCGCCTCGAAGGTGACCACGCGGCGCAGCTCGGGCACGTCCATGTGCTTCGGGGTGAGCCCGCCGCGCAGCACGTTGTCCGAGGCCGCCATGACCTCCACGCCCAGCCCGTGCAGGTACGCGTGCACGTTGCCGGCGGGCAGATGGATGGCCTGACCCGGGGCCAGGTCCACGCGGTTGAGCAGGACGGCCACCACCACGCCGGGGTCGTCCGGGTGGTGCTGGGCGGCCTCGAGGGCCGTGGCCAGCGAGGGGTCGCGCTCGGCCAGGTCCGGCGCGGCCCGCAGCACGTCCACGACCTGCGCCACGGCGCCGGGGGCGCCCCACACGGAGTCCGGGTCGAGGATCGAGGTGAACGCGTCCTCGAGGTCCCCGGCGGCGAGGGCCTGGCTGATCCGGGCGGCGGCGACGGCGACGGCGGACGTGTCCCCGTCCGCCCGCTCCGTGAGGGCGCGGGCCAGGGCCTCGAAGCTGTCCGAGGAGACCTCGGGGGAGCGGAAGCCGCACATCGCCGAGAAGGGGGTCAGCGCGAGCAGCATCTCCGGCTTGTGGTTCGCGTCCTTGTAGTTGCGCTCCGGGGCGTCGACCGGCACGCCGGCGGCCTCCTCCGCGGCGAAGCCCGCGCGGGCCTGCTCCAGGGTGGGGTGCGCCTGGATGGACAGCGGGGCGCCCGCGGCGAGCAGCTTCATGAGGAAGGGCAGACGGCCCTCCGGCGCGGCGGGCCCGAGACAGCGCTCCGGGTCCGCGGCCACCACCTCGTCCAGGCCGACGTGGGCGCCGTCCGCCACGACGGCGACGCACGGGGCGCCCGGATGGTCGCCCAGCCACAGCTCGGCCTCGGGGCGGCCGGTGGGCTCGCGTCCCTGCAGGTCGGCGAGGAGCGTGGGGGAGCCCCAGGCGTAGTCACGGATCACGGGCTTCAGGACGTGCATGCGCCCAGCCTAGGTCAGCCCGTCGGCCCGCGCGTCGCGCCTCACGGGGCGGGGACGCACAGCCCGTTCGTCGAGGACGCGTGGTTCAGCACGTCCTCCTGGCCCAGGTCCTCGGCCGTCATCAGGTCCTCGGCGGTGAAGGGCTCGCCGTCGGAGCGGGTCGGCGGGGCCGGCCACGTGGCCGGGTCGTCCTCGTCGACGTCGGGGGTCTGGGTCTCCTGCGCGACGACGGCCAGCACGGTGAGCAGCGGCGTCGCCGAGACCCCGGTCGGCTCCGATCCGGCGGTCACGGACTCGTCGGCCAGCATCTCGTCCACGCGGCGGTGGACGAGGTCGTAGTCGGGGTAGGTGGTGAAGTGGGTGCCCGTGTCGCCGAAGTCGGGCGGGCCGATGGTCAGCCGCCGCATCTTCTGGCCGCGCGAGCGCTCGGCGAGGTCCGCGAACGTGCCGAGCTGGGACTGCGGCAGGTCGGTGGTCACGATCTGCTGGCCCGCCGCGAGGATCCCCTCGAAGCGGGTGAGCACGGTGGCGGGGCTGAACTGCTCCAGCATCGCCGCCTGCATGCACTGCTGCCGGCGGATGCGGGCGTAGTCGGTGGACCAGTGCCGGGAGCGGGCGAAGGCGAGCGCGTCGTCGCCGTTGAAGTGGTGGGTGCCCGGCTCCCACCAGATGTTGCCCCAGGCGCCGTCGGGCCGGACGCCGCGGTGCACCACGTAGCCGCCGCTGACGACGTCCACCCCGCCCATGGCGTCGATCAGCTGGGCGAAGCCGCCCATGTCCATGAGGGCGTAGCCGGAGACGTCCAGGCCGAGGATGCCGCCGGCGGCGTCCTTCATGGCCTCGGCGCCGGGGTGTTCGGCGTCCGGGTAGAGGTCTGCGTGATGCTCCTCCACGTCCGTGTAGAGGGCGTTGAGGATGCACTCGTCGCCGCAGTCGAAGCCGTTGGGGTACACGTCCCACAGCGGGGAGCCCTCGACGAACGGCGCGTTCTGGAGATTGCGGGGCAGGGAGAACATCACGATGGCGCCGGTGCGGGCGTCCACGGAGACCACGTGCATGGAGTCCGGGCGCAGCCCCTGGCGGCCCTCGCCGGCGTCCGCGCCCAGGACCAGGATGTTGTAGCGGCCCTCGGCCTCCGGGACGGCCGGCCCCTCCTGGAAGACCTCGCCGAGCGCCCCGCGGCTCGTGTTCGCCGCCCAGCCGCCGTAGAGCAGGGCGCCGCTGGTGAGCACGAGCGCGAGCGCGGTGACCGCCGCCGTGATCTTCCGCGCGCCGGGGGCGAGCAGGTGCGGCCGGATCAGCCGGAACGTGTCCACCCACAGCACCGCCCAGCCCACCGCCAGCGCCGCCAGGACCACCGCCAGCCCGAGCAGCACGCCGTCCCGGGCCATGAGCGAGATCAGGCTCGCGCGGGAGACCAGCCACCACAGCAGCCCGAGGATCAGCACGGCCCACGCCGGCGGTGCCCGCGTAGGCGCGCACGATCGGCAGCAGCGACGCGGTGGCCAGCATGGGCGCCTCGTCCGTGAGCGTGTAGATGATCTTCGACATGCGGATGATCTCTCCTTCTGGCCGCAC
>NZ_RBLN01000281.1:0-2549 GCF_003989405.1 Micrococcus sp. HSID17227
TCCTGGGCGCGGTGGGCGCACAGGGCGAGGATCGCCACGACCGTGGAGGGGTTGTGCACGCGCCCATCCAGGACGGCGTCGGTCACCTCGTCGACGCCGACCCACACGAGCGGCATGGCGGCCTCCTCGTCCTGCCGGGTGTGCCGCTCGCCGTCGGGGATCTCTTCGATCTGACGGGCCAGGAACACGCGGATCGCCTCGCTGGAGCCGCCCGGGGTCGTGTAGTAGTCGACGAGGGTGTGCCACTCGCGGGCGCGCAGGTCGGCCTCCTCGGCCAGCTCACGGACGGCGACCTGGTGGAGGTCCTCCCCGTCCACGTCCCGCAGGCCCGCCGGGATCTCCCACAGCTCCATGCCCACGGGGTGGCGGTACTGGCGGACGAGGGCCACCTGCTCGCGGGGGCCGGTGGTGGTGAGCTTGGTGCGGACCGCGAGGATCGCCACGGCGCCCGGGTGCACCATCAGCTCCCGGGTCAGGGGATCCTGGGACTTGTCCGCCGGGTCCAGGCGGAACGACTCCCGGGCGATGTCCCACACTCGGCCTTCGTAGACGGTCTTCGACTTCTTCACCGGGCGGGGGACGTGCAGGTCGCGCAGGGGCGAGCGTCCCGCGGACGCGGGGATCTCAGGCATGGGGCGATCCTTTCATGTCGGGGCGGCGGGCGCGGGCTCGGATCAGTCTGGGAACGAGAGGTCGCGCACCCCGCGGTCGAGCTCCTGCGCCCGCCACGAGGAGCCCACCAGCAGGAACACGAACTCCTCCGTCTCCGCGTAATAGGCGCCGTCGTCGCCGGCGGAGATCCCCCGCAGGCCGCCCAGTGGGTTGAGCTCCCGGACGGTGCCATCGACCGAGACGATCCGCGGCACCACGCGCTCGTCGGGCTTCGCGGCGTACGCCGAGACGAGCAGGTTCGTGTCGCCGGCCCACTCCACCGAGTCCTCCGACCCGGAGGAGGGCAGCAGGATCGGCTCGGTCAGGGCGTTCGGCACCCCGTCCGAACCGCGCACGACGCCGGACACGCGCAGGGTGGTCCGCTGGCCGTCGTCGACGAGGATCGCGGCCCGGGCCCCGCTCCGGGACAACCGCAGGTCGACGATCCGCTCACCGGGCCGCAGCCAGGTGGCCGTCACGATGCGCTCCTGCCCGCCGGGCTGGGCCGGGACGGCACGGATCCGCGAGGTCGTCCCCCTGTCGGCCGCCCATACCCAGCCCAGGAGGTCCAGCGACGGGACGGTGAGTCCGGTGCCGCGCAGCGCCTCCCGCAGGGAGCCGTCCGTACCGGCGACGAGGACCGCCGTCCGATCACGGGTGACGAACGCGAATCGGCTGCGGTCGCCGGACATCGTCGGGCGGACCGGATCGAGCGCGGTGACGTCCGGGGCACCGCCCACCGGCGTGACGCTGGTCCCCTGCACGTACACGAGTCCGCCCGTCGCCGTGTCGATGCCCACCTGGACCGAGCCGACGGCGGGGTCGGTCTGGACCGGGGCGGGGCCGTCGCCTCCCGACGTGGACAACTGGGCGCCGGCGACGGTCACCTCGACCTCCTTGACCGACTGGAGGCCCGTCAGGGTCAGCTCCAGCTGCTCCCGCATGCGGTGCCGCCGGTCGGCATCGGCCCCCTCGGCTGCCGCCTGGGTGAGGTCGACGTGGGCCACGCCGTCGTCGTCGACGGGCACCGTGGGCGCGGCCAGGTCGGTGCCGGTGCGCAGCGGGAAGGCCGTCTCCACCGCCCCGGCCAGATACGGTGCCGGCCCGCGCAGCAGCGCTCGCGTCAGCGCGGTCACGGTGGTGCCCCGATTGACGAACCACCGCACGTCCGGCACGACGTAGCGCTTCGCGGTGTCGTAGAAGGCGAGCTCGTGCGGGGCGAACAGCTGTCCGAACTGCGCCTGGGAGAGCAGCGTGCCGTTCTCCGTGGACGTGATCCGCATGCCCTGCGGCCGTTCCTGCACCGTGACCGCCCAGGCCCGCGTGGTCCCCGGCGGCGCGACGGTCCGCAGGCCGTACTCGTCGATCTCCGAGTCGACCTCGACCTGGATCTGGTAGTCCCCGGCGCCGTCGCCCCGGGTGATGCGCGGCTCCGCCGAGTACACGAGGGTGCGCTGTCCGGGCGTCCACTGGGTGGCCGCGGGCCCGTCGAGGAACTCGCGCGCCACCGCGTAGTCGTCCTGCGGGCTCGTGCCCGCGAGCAGGAAGCCCCGGATGGCCTCCTCCGCCGTGTCCGACTCGGCCGGTCCCGGCGGATGGAACTGCGGCGCGTCGGCGTCTGCGGTGGCCCCGTCGACCGGGTCGGCGCTGCGCACCTCGGAGCTCTGGGGGATCTGGGTACAGCCGCTGAGGGCGAGCATCAGGGCGACGGTCACGCCGACGACGGCGACCCGCGGCGGGCGGGGCGGCTGCGGATCCACGGTGGTCATCGGGCCTCCTCTGCCGGGTCGTCGCCGGTCGGGTCCCCGGGGGCCGACCCGTGGGCGGGATCCTCCGCAGGGACCACGCGCACCGGCCGGGTGGGTGCGGTCAGGGCCTGCTCGGCCTGGCGCGCGGAC
>NZ_RBLN01000282.1:0-2600 GCF_003989405.1 Micrococcus sp. HSID17227
GTGGGGCCGGTTCGAGCGCCGGGTCCGGACGGGGGCGCCCGCGCGCCGCCCGGAGGCCGCCGGCGGGATCTCCTCCACCACGGAGCGCAGGACCCCCTTGTCCTTGCGGATCCGGCTGCGCACCGTCAGCGGGAACCGCCCCAGGACGGGGTCGGTCGGGGCGCCGGGGCCGCGGGCGCCGTCGTCGGGGGCCTCCGGCAGGAGCACCACGGCCTCGTAGGTCTTGGCCACGGCCCGCCGCTCGAAGAGCAGGTGGTAGGCGCCGCGGGTGGCCGGGTTCGCGGAGAACATCACGACGCCGGCCGTCGCCCGGTCGAGCCGGTGCAGGGGCACGAGGTCGTCGAGGCCGAGCTCGTTGCGCAGCCGCACGAGCGCGGTCTCCTGGACGAAGCGGCCGCCCGGGGTGGTGGGCAGGAAGTGCGGCTTGTGGATGACCACGAGGTGCTCGTCGCGGTGCAGGAGCGTGTGCGTCACGGGCAGCGGGGTCTCGTCGGGGACGTCCCGGTAGTACCAGAGGTCGTCGTGGACGCCCAGCGGCGTCGTCGGCGTCAGTGCGGTGCCGTCCGCCGCCACGACCTCGCCGCGGGCGAAGCGCGCGCGGATGCCCTCCGGGTCCACGTGACCGAACCGGTGGAGCACGTAGTCCTGCGCGGTGGGCCAGCCGGAGGCGGGCAGGCGCAGGCGCGTGGCGTTGACGCCGTTGCGCGGGGGGAGGGGAGAGGGGACGGCCACGGGTCCATCCTCCCAGCCCGGTGCGGCTGCGTCCGACCGGCGCCGCTCAGTCCGACCGGCCGGGCCGGCCGGAGCCGGTGGTCTCGTCCTCGGCCGGGCCTCGGTCCTGCGGGGTGAGCACCACGACCTCCTCGGCCGGCGCGGCGCGCCCCGTCACCTCGCGCGCCGGGACCGCCCCGCCGACGTCGACCACCACGGTGTCCAGCACCGCGCCCGCGGGGACCTCGCAGTCGCCGAGCAGGAGGCTGCCGCGCACCGTGGCGCCTGCCGCCACGACCACCCCGGGGCCGACCACGCTGTCCGAGACCTCGCCCTCGATCCGGCAGCCCGGGCTGAGCAGCGAGCCGGAGACGCGGGCGTCCGGGGCCACCCACGCCGGTGGCGCCTGGTGGGGGTTGGTGATCAGCGGCCAGCCTTCGGCGGCGACGTCCAGGCCGGTGCCCTCGAGGATCTCGCGGTGGGCGCGGAAGAAGGCGTCCAGGGTGCCGATGTCCCGCCAGTACCCGACGAGGCGGTGCTCCCGCACGCGTCCCCGCGCCACGAACGCCGGGATGATGCTCTCCCCGTAGTCGCCGAGGGAGGAGCCCACGGGGTCGCCGTCCTCATCGGTCTCACCCTCGTCCTTGGTGGCCGTCTCGTCCTCGCCCGCCACGAGGTCGCCGACCACCTCGGAGAGCGCGGCGACGTCGAACACGAACACCTCGGTGGCCACGAGCGTGCCCGCCGGGTCCTCCGGCTTGTAGGCGTAGTCGGTGACGGCGCCGTCGTCGCCCACCTGGACGACGCCGAAGCGCGAGGGGTCCTCGTCCGTCTCGGTGGTGACCACGGTGAGCTCGGCGCCGGAGCGGGCGTGCTCGGCCAGCACGGGGCGCAGGTCCAGCTGGTACAGGTGGTCCGCGGAGAGCACGACGACGGTCTCGGCGCCGAACTGCTCCAGCAGCGGCAGCTGCTGGGCGATCGCGTGGCCGTTGCCGCGGGCGAAGCCCTCCTCGGCGCGGCCCTGGGCCGGGGGCAGGATGCGCAGGCCGTGGCGGGTGCCGTCGAGATCCCACGGCCGGCCGCCGGCCAGGTGCTGGTTCAGCGTGAAGGGGCGGTACTGCTCCACGACCCACACGTCCCGCAGGCGCGAGTGGGTCAGGTTGGACAGGACGACGTCGATCAGCCGGTACTGGCCCGCCAGCGGCACCATCGGCTTGGCGCGGGCCGCGGTGAGCGGCATGAGGCGGCCGCCGGTGCCGCCGGCCAGCACGAGCGCGACGACGGCGCCCTCCGGGTCCTTCGGGAACGGGTCGGCCATGACTTCTCCTCGGGTCGGGGCAGGTTCAGCGTAGGGAGCGGGGAGGACACGCGGCCACCGTTCGGGTGCGTCCGGGTCAGCGCTGGCAGTGCGGACACCACCACAGCCGCCGCGCGTCGTCCTCGGGGGAGCCGTAGTCCTCCTGGCGGACGGGGCCGCGGCAGCGCAGGCACGGGGTGCGGTCGTGCCCGTAGACCCAGTACGACGGCGTCCGGCCGGGTGCCGTGCCGGGTGTCCGGCCGGGTGCCGTGCCGGGTGACGGACCGGCCGGGACCAGCACCTCGACCCCGAAGGGTCGCCCCGGGTTGGGACGCACGCCCGTGGTCCGGCGCCGGGCGCCCGTGGCGGGGGCGGCGGGCGGGACGTTGGCGCGCAGCAGGTCCCGGGCGAGCAGCACGAGTCCGGCGACGTCCTCGACCTCGCCGATCGGCCGGTGCGGGTCGATGCCGGCCAGCAGGAGGGTCTCGCAGCGGTAGATGTTGCCGATCCCGGAGACGAGCCGCTGGTCGAGCAGGGCCAGGCCGACCGGCCGCTCGGGCCGGGCCGTGAGCCGCCGCACGCCCTCGGCGAG
>NZ_RBLN01000283.1:0-2408 GCF_003989405.1 Micrococcus sp. HSID17227
TCTCCCGCCCGTGCGGACCGGGGCCCGCACGGGCGGGAGCGCGAGGTGGTCTCCGTCGCCGTCGAGCCGCCGGCGGCCCTGCCCGAGGACGCGGCCGCCGCGCTCGCCGACGCCGTGTGGGTCGGCCTCCGCGATGCGGCCGCCGCCCTCAGCGACGCGGACACCGGGCTGTTCGTGGCCGCCGTCGCGAACGCCAACTGGCACGCCACCCACCGCTTCTGCGCGTTCTGCGGCGGCGTCACGGACGTCGAGGCGGCCGGCTGGGTGCGTCGCTGCCGCGACTGCTCCCGGGAGCAGTTCCCGCGCACGGACCCGGCGGTGATCGTGGCCGTCATCGACCCGGCCGGGCGGATCCTGTTGGGCCGCAACGCGGCGTGGCCCGAGGGGCTGTACTCCTGCCTGGCCGGGTTCGTGGAGCCGGGGGAGTCCCTGGAGCACGCGGTGGTCCGGGAGATCGCGGAGGAGTCCGGGATCACGGTGACGCACCCGCGCTACCGCGGCTCCCAGCCGTGGCCGTTCCCGCGCTCGCTCATGCTCGGGTTCACCGCCCTGGCCCCGGCCGGCGTCGAGCCGGTTCCGGACGGCGAGGAGATCCTCTCCGTGCGCTGGTTCGAGCGGAAGGAGCTCGCGCATCTGGCCCGCGAGGGCGACGTCACCCTGCCCGGGGCCGTGTCCATCGCGCGGGCGCTCATCGAGGATTGGTACGGTGGGATGCTGCCCGATGCGCAGACCCTGATCACCTAGGAGGACTCGTCCCGCATGAGCACTCCCGACGAGATCCTCCGCGGCCTCGACCCGGAGCAGCGCCGGGCCGCCACGGCCCTGCACGGGCCCGTCTGCATCCTGGCCGGCGCCGGCACCGGCAAGACCCGCGCCATCACGCACCGCATCGCCTACGGCGTGGCCTCCGGCGTCTTCGACCCGCACCGCACCCTCGCCCTGACCTTCACGGCGCGCGCCGCCGCGGAGATGCGCACCCGCCTGCGCGACCTCGGCGTGGCCGGCGTCCAGGCCCGCACGTTCCACTCGGCGGCCCTGCGCCAGCTGCAGTACTTCTGGCCCCAGGCCGTGGGCGGGCCCATGCCCTCGCTGATCGAGAACAAGGTGCGCCTGCTCACGGAGGTCGCCCAGCGCATGCGCATGACCGTGGACCGGGCCGGCCTGCGCGACCTCGCCGGCGAGATCGAATGGGCCAAGGTCTCCCTGCACGCCCCCGAGGGCTACGCCGAGGCCGCGAAGGAGCGGGAGATGCCCGCCGGCTGGACCGCCACCACCGTCGCCCGTCTCTACACCGGCTACGAGGAGGCCAAGACAGCCCGGAACATGATCGACTTCGAGGACGTGCTGCTGATCCTCGTGGGGATCCTGTCCACCGAGCCGCAGATCGCGGCCACGATCCGGGACCAGTACCGCGTGTTCGTGGTGGACGAGTACCAGGACGTCTCGCCGCTGCAGCACCGCCTGCTCGACCTCTGGCTCGGCGACCGCGGCGACCTGTGCGTCGTCGGCGACGCCTCTCAGACGATCTACTCGTTCACGGGCGCGACCTCCCGCTTCCTCACCGACTTCCGTGAGCGGTATCCCGCGGCCACGGTGGTCCGTCTCGTGCGTGACTACCGGTCCAGCCCGCAGATCGTGGAGGCGGCCAACCGCCTGCTGGCGGACCGCACCAAGGCGGGGGAGCGGGACCGCACGATGCCGCGCTGGCCCGACCCCCTCGAGCTCGTCTCCCAGCGGCCGGCCGGCCCCGACCTCGTGTTCGCGGAGTGCACCGACGACGAGGCCGAGGCCGGCTGGGTCGCAGACCGGATCGCGGCGCTGATCGACGACGGCGTGCCGGCCTCCGAGATCGCCGTCCTGTTCCGCACCAACGGCCAGTCCCAGGCCTTCGAGACGGCGCTGTCCTCGGCGGGCATCGGCTACCAGCTGCGCGGCGGCGAGCGGTTCTTCTCCCGGCGCGAGGTGCGCGACGGCATCCTGCAGCTGCGGGCCGCCGCCCGCGCCGCCCAGGACCTGACGGGCGACGACGTCACGGACCGGGTGCGGGACGTGCTCTCCTCGCTCGGCTACTCCGCCGAACCGCCGGCGGCCTCCGGCGCGGCCCGTGAACGGTGGGAGTCCCTGCACGCCCTCGTCAACCTCGCCGACCAGCTCGCCACGACGCGCGGGGCCGAGTTCACGTTGACCGAGCTCGTGGCCGAGCTCGACGAGCGTGCCCAGCACCAGCACGCGCCGACGGTGCAGGGCATCACCCTGGCCTCGCTGCACTCGGCCAAGGGCCTCGAGTGGGACGCGGTGTTCCTCGTGGGCCTGTCCGAGGGGCTCATGCCGATCTCCTTCGCGGAGACCCAGGCCGAGGTGGACGAGGAACGGCGCCTGCTCTACGTGGGCATCACGCGTGCCCGCCA
>NZ_RBLN01000284.1:0-2332 GCF_003989405.1 Micrococcus sp. HSID17227
TTGGCCGCCGCCGAAGCCACCGCCGCCACCACCGCCGCGCTGGGCGCGGGTGACCTTGGCCGTGGCGAACCGCAGCGCCGGGCCGACCTCGTCCACGTCCAGCTCCCAGCTGGTGCGACGATTGCCGTCCCGGTCGTCGTAGGAGCGCGCCCTGAGGCGGCCCTGCACGATCACGCGCATGCCCTTGGTCAGCGACTCCGCCACGTTCTCCGCGGCCTCGCGCCAGACCGAGCAGCGCAGGAACAGCGCTTCGCCGTCCTTCCACTCGTTGGTCTGGCGGTCGAACGTGCGGGGCGTGGACGCGACGGTGAAGTTCGCGACGGCCGCGCCGTTCGGGGTGAAGCGCAGCTCCGGGTCGGCGGTGAGGTTGCCGACCACGGTGATGACGGTCTCGCCTGCCATGGTCACTCCTGTCTTCGGGGGTTCTGCCGGTCAGTGACCGGATCCGGGGATCCGGGACTGCTCAGCGGGGTTCCGGTGGGGGCGTCGGGGACTGATCCGATGCTCTCAGACCCTCCGGACACGGTACGAGGATCACTCAGCGGTGATCTTCTGCTCCTCCGGACGGATGATCTTGGTGCGCAGGATCGTCTCGTTGAGGTTCAGCAGACGGTCCAGCTCCTGGGTGGCGGCCGGCTCCGACTGGAAGTTGACGACCACGTAGATGGCCTCGGACTTCTTCTGGATCTCGTAGGCGGTCTTGCGGCGACCCCACACGTCGATGTTGTCGACGGTGCCGCCGGCGTTCGTGACGACCTCGAGGTACTTCTTCAGGGTCGGCTCCACGGTGCGCTCGTCGACCTCAGGGTCGATCAGCACCATCAGCTCATAAGCACGCATGCGAACCCACCTCCTCTGGGCTTGCGGCCGCGGTCTCTCCGCGGCAGGAGGTTCTGTGCTCGTCGTCCGTGTGATGCTCCGCGCTCTTCGGCGGCACACAGACAACCTGATCCATCCTAGCAGTTCGACGAAGGGGCGCTGGCGGGGCGCTGGCGCCGCGTCCACGCGCGCGGGTGCCTCCCGCGCCGACGCCTCCCGCGCGTCGAGTCCGCGAGCCAGATGATTCAGTCGTTTTCCGGCCGCTTCTACGACCGAAATCTCTGGCTCACGCCCGTCCAGGAGCAGAAATCTCTGGCTCGCGCCCCCCACGCGCAGCCTCACACCCCGCGGAAGAACTCCCGCACGGCCGCCGTCAGGTGCTCCACGTCCCGCACGCCGCACATCTCGCGCGCCGAGTGCATGGACAGCAGGCCCAGGCCCACGTCCACGGTCCGGATGCCCAGGCGGGTCGCCGAGATCGGGCCGATGGTGGAGCCGCAGGGGACGTCGTTGTGGGAGACGAACTCCTGGAACGGCACCCCCGCCACGCCGCACCAACGGGCGAACGCGGCCTCTCCCCCCGCGTCGGTGGCGTAGCGCTGGTTGGCGTTGATCTTCAGCAGCGGGCCGTGGTTCACGCGCGGGTGGTTCACGGGATCGTGCCGCTCGGCGTAGTTCGGGTGCACCAGGTGGCCGGCGTCCGCGGACAGCAGCCAGGACCCCGCGATCGCCCGCGCCCGGCCCTGCCCGGCCACGCCGAGCGCCTCGAGCACGCGCCCCATGACCTCCTCGAGCAGCGGGCCGGCCGCCCCGGACCGCGACGCCGACCCCAGCTCCTCGTGGTCGAACGCGGCGAGCAGCGGGATCACCGGGGCGCCGGCCGCCTCACCGGCCACCCCGCCCGCGACGGTCCCCTCGTACGCGATCGCCCCCTCGGCGCCACCGTGTTCGCGCGCCAGCTCCTCGAGCGCCACGAGGCCCGCGTGCACCGAGCTCAGGTTGTCCAGCCGGCCCGAGGCGAAGAACTCGCCCGCCAGCCCGAAGAGTCCGGGCGCCTGGGCGTCGGCCACCACGACGTCGTGCCCGCGCACCGCGGCCGGGTCCACACCGGCGGCGGCCGCGAGCGCGGTCAGCACGTCACCGGGCACGCGGGCGGCCAGACCGTCGGCCTCCGCCTCGTCGGCGCCCTCGCCGCGCGGGTCGAGCGCCCCCACGACGGGGTTCGTGTGCCGCTGCCGCTTCAGCGTCAGCCCCTCGTTGACCTCGCGGTCCAGGTGGATGGCCAGCTGCGGGATGCGCCCCACGGGCCCGGTCGCGGCGAGCACCTGCGTGCCGTCGTCGAGGGCGAGGCGGCCGGCGAACCGCAGCTCGCGGTCCAGCCACGAGTTCAGCAGCGGCCCCCCGTACACCTCGACGCCGGCCTGCACCCAGCCGTCGGCCGTCACGGTGGCCGGGTTCGGCTTGAGCTTGAACCCGGGCGAGTCCGTGTGCGCGCCGAGGACGCGGAACACCG
>NZ_RBLN01000285.1:0-2570 GCF_003989405.1 Micrococcus sp. HSID17227
TCGCGGGTGTTCACGAGGGGCTCCTCCTGGATCGCGGGACCCGCGCGCCGGGGACCGGGCGCAGGGCATGGGCCAGCATAGCGCGGGCGGGCGGGGGCTGCGCCGAGATCAGTGCTCGGGTGCGGCGGTGAGGAAGTCGATGAGCTCCTCCACGCGGCCCAGCAGGGACGGCTCGAGGTCCGCGTACGTGGTGACGTGGGAGAGCAGCCGCTTCCACCCCAGCCCCGTGGCCTCCTTGCTCCCGTGCGGCCAGCCCAGTCCCCGCAGGATCCCCGTCTTCCAGTCCTGCCCCTTCGGCACGACGGGCCACGCGGGGATGCCGAGGACGGAGGGCTTGATGACCTGCCAGACGTCCACGTAGGGGTGACCGAGGATGAGCACGTTGCCCGCGGCCCCCGGCACGCGCATGGCCTCGGCCGCGAGGCGCTCCTCCTTGGACCCGGTGACGAGATGGTCCACGAGGATCCCGAGCCGGCGCCGCGGACCGGGGGCGAACGCACGGATCGCCCCGGCGAGGTCGTCCACGCCGTGCAGGGGCTCCACGACGATGCCCTCGAGGCGCAGGTCCTCGCCCCACACCTTCTCCACCAGCTCGGCGTCGTGCACGCCCTCCACCCAGATGCGAGAGGCGCGGGCGGTGCGGGCCCGCGCCCCCTCGACCCGTCGCGAGCCGGAGGCGGTGCGGGCCGGCGCCGCCGGGGCCGCGGCGGTCGGGGGGACCAGGGTCACGGGCTCGCCGTCGATCCAGAAGCCGCCGCCGAGGGGGAAGCCGCGGCGCACGCCGCGGCGGTCCTCCAGGACCACCACGTGCACGCCGCCGGAGCGCTCGATGCCGATCACGGCCCCGGTGAACCCGGAGGCCACGTCCTCGACCACCGTGCCGGGGGTGGCGGGCACATCGGGGACGGTCCGGGCGGGGCGGCGCGTCAGGTCGTCGTGGCCCGCGGGGCCCCAGCTGCTCCAGTCCATGGGAGAGCACGGTAGCAACGGGGGCGGGCGATCACCGTGAGCGAAGCCGTGCGGGCCGGTCGGGTCGTCCCCCGGGTCGGACGGTAGCATTGGCACTTGACCCGCCGGAGTGCCAGCCAGGGGCACCTCCGGGGTCGCCCCGGATCCCGACGGACCAGAGGAGGACCGAGATGTCGGAGCAGCCCCGCCGCCTGCAGGTGCTCCAGGCGATCGTGGAGGACTACGTGGCGCTGCGCGAGCCCGTGGGCTCCAAGGCGCTCGTGGAACGGCACGCCCTGGGCGTGTCCTCCGCGACCGTGCGCAACGACATGGCTGCGCTCGAGGAGGAGGGCCTCATCGTGGCCCCGCACACCTCCGCCGGGCGCGTCCCCACGGACAAGGGCTACCGCGTGTTCGTCGACCGCCTCTCCGAGGTGAAGCCGCTGTCCCCGGCCGAGCGCCGGGCCGTGCGGACCCTGCTGGACCCGGAGACGGACACCGAGCACATGATGGAGTCCACGGTGCGCCTCCTGGCCCAGCTGACCCAGCAGGTCGCCGTCGCGCAGTTCCCCCACGAGGACGGCTCCACGATCCGCCACCTCGAACTGGTCTCCCTCGCGCCCACGCGCGTGCTCGTGGTCCTCATCCTGTCCACGGGACGGGTGGACCAGCGGCACGCCGTGCTGGACCGTCCGGTCGACGAGGCGGAGCTGTCCGTGCTCCGCGGCCTCCTGCTGGACGCCCTGCTGGGGCTCGGTCCGGTGCAGGCGGCCACCGTGGTGGACGACGTCGTCACCCGGGTCCGCCCGGAGCACCGGCAGTCCGCCGCCCTCGTGGCCGCGGCCGTCCACGACCTGCTCGAGGCCGGCCGGCAGGACCGCATCGTGCTGGCCGGCACCGCCAACCTGGCCCGCTCCCCGGGGGACTTCGGCGCGTCCATCGGGCCGATCCTGGAGGCGCTCGAGGAGCAGGTGGTGCTGCTGCGCCTGCTCACGGAGATGGAGCAGGACGCCCACGGGGTGTCCGTGCGGATCGGCTCCGAGAACGCCGGATCGCTCGCGGACACCTCGGTGGTCGCGGCCGCCTACGGCCCCGGCGCCGTGGCGAAGGTCGGCGTCATCGGTCCGACCCGGATGGACTACCCGGGCACCATGGCCGCCGTCCGGGCGATCGCCCGCTATCTCTCCCGCATCCTGACCACCTGACGCGCCTCCGCGTGTCCTGGCGGGCCCCGTCCCGCATCGCCCCACGTCCCGCTCTCCCCGAGAGGAATCCCCACCGTGACCGACCACTACGAGACGCTCGGCGTCAGCCGTGACGCCAGCACCGAGGAGATCCGCCGCGCCTACCGCAAGCTCGCGCGCACCCACCACCCGGACGTCAACCCCGACCCGGAGGCGGCCGAGCAGTTCAAGCGCATCTCCCACGCCTACGAGGTGCTCTCGGACGAGGGCCGGCGCCGGGCCTACGACACGACGGGCAACGAGAACGGCCAGGCCGGCTTCCCGGGCGGCTTCGGCGGGGCGGGCGGCTTCGGGGGCTTCGCCGACATCTTCGAGACCTTCATGAACGCCGCCGGCCAGGGCGGCCGCGGCGGCCCCGCCAGCCGCGCCCGCCGCGGC
>NZ_RBLN01000286.1:0-2551 GCF_003989405.1 Micrococcus sp. HSID17227
GGGCGAGGTCACTCCTTCCCTACACGTCGCTCGTCCGATCTAGGTGAGGGCCAGCGGCACGAGCAGCAGCAGCCCGGCGAGCAGTCCGGTGAGCACGGCCAGGGCCAGCGTGGACAGCGTCAGGGACACCGCGCGGCTGCCGTGGCGGGTGTGCAGCCAGTCGTCGAGGTGGTTCTCCCCCTCCCGCAGCAGCCACACGCCGGCCACGACGCCGGCGCTGATCGGCACGGCCAGCAGGAGCAGCTGCCACGGCGACCACGTCCCGGGCAGCGCACCCAGCGCCGGGAGGGCGGGCGCGGTGGCCGGCGTCGCGCCGAACACGGAGTAGAGGCTGTCCGCACCCACGGAGAACCCCGGGCCCGCTGTCCACGCGATCGACCACGCGGTGAACGTGGGCAGCCAGCCGATCTGCAGCAGCGCCAGCAGCAGGCCGCCCAGCGGACCGCCCCCGATCGCCTCGGCCACGGTGACGACGGCGGTCCACTCGACGGCCAGCCGCCCCGCCACGAGCAGCGCGTTCAGGCCCGTCAGGGCGAGCACGGCGAGGACCGCGGCGCGCACCACGGACCAGGCGTACGAACCGGCCCAGCGTTCGTACTGCGAGCGCCGCGAGATCCGCTCCGTGAGATCCAGGCCGATCAGGTGCGCCCAGGTGCCCGCCTCGCGCCGCGCCCCCGCGAGGGCGGCGACGCCGAAGAGCAGGGCGGGCAGCAGCGCCGCCGGGGCGGGGTGCGCCGTCAGCTCGTCCGTGCCGGGCAGGAACGCCACGGCCAGCCCCACCAGGGCGTAGGCCCCCACCGCGCCCACGAAGGCCTGCCACGCCTGGTCCCGGTAGGACGCGCGGGCCAGGCGCCGGCCGGCCCGCCACGACAGCGCGAGCGGGACCAGGGTCAGGCCCCACGGCACGAGCCACGCCGTGCCGGTGATGAGGTGATCCGGCGCGGTGGGCATGGCCGTGGCCACGGTGACGGGCACCGCGTGCAGGGCCAGCCACAGGACGCCGCCCACCTGGACGGCGCCCTCGATGGTCGGCCGCTCGAACCCGCCCGTGGCCCACACCGCGAGGGTGGGGACCATGACCGTCAGCAGGCTGATCATCGCCGTGACGAGCGCCTCGACCACCCCCTGCAGCCACAGCGGCAGGGGGACGGGGCGCAGCAGACGGGGCGCAGCGGGGCGGGAACTCACCCGTCCATGGTGCCACCCGACTCCGGGCGGCGCCTGGACGGGGGCGGGCCGCGCGGGCCGGTGCGACGACCGTCACGCGCCCCGAGAGTTCACCGCGGGGTCACCGGGCCGTCGTCGGCGGGTGTCCCGGCCGTGGTCCGGGGTCCTTAGCGTCGGCCACGTGCGTGTCGTCGTGGTCGCCGAATCGTTCCTGCCCCATATGAACGGGGTCACCAACTCCATCCTCCAGGTGCTGCGGCACCTGCGGGAACGGGGCGACGAGGCGATGGTGGTCGCCCCGGCCGCCTCGTGGTCCGCCGGGTGGACCCAACGCGCGGGCGCCGGTGAGGCCCCCCGCGAGGTCGAGGGCTTCCCCGTGCGCACCCTGCCCTCCGTGCCCCTGACCGGGTACACCTCCGTGCGGGTGGCCGCCGGCACGGTGGGCCGGCTGCGCGGCATGCTCGCCGACTTCGCCCCGGACGTGGTGCACATCGCCTCCCCCTTCGTGCTGGGCTGGCGCGCGGTGCAGGCGGCCGAGGAGCTCGGCATCCCCTCCGTGGCCGTCTACCAGACCGAGGTCCCCGGCTACGCGGCCCGGTACGGCGCCCCGTGGCTGGAGGACGTGCTGTGGAGCCACGTGGCGCGCCTGCACAACATGGCCACGCTGACGCTCGCGCCGTCGTCGTTCACCGTCCGGCAGCTGCACCGCCAGGGGGTGCGACGCGTGCACCTGTGGGGCCGCGGCGTCGACTCCCGCCGATTCCATCCCGCCAAGCGGGACGAGGCGCTGCGCGCCGAGCTCGCCCCGAACGGCGAGAAGCTCGTGGGCTTCGTGGGGCGGCTGGCGCACGAGAAGCAGGTCGGGGACCTGCGGGTGCTCTCGGACCTGCCGGGCACCCGCCTCGTGGTCATCGGCTCCGGGCCGCTGCGCGAACAGCTCGAGCGGGAGCTGCCCGGCGCGCACTTCGCCGGCTTCCAGGGGGGCGAGGACCTCGCGCGCCACGTGGCCAGCCTGGACCTGTTCGTGCACCCCGGCGAGTCCGACACCTTCGGCCAGACGCTGCAGGAGGCGATGGCCTCGGGCGTGCCCGTCGTCGCCGTCGGCCGCGGCGGCCCCCTCGACATCGTGGACGCCTCCCGCACCGGCTGGCTCTACCCGCCCGGCGAGCTGGACGAGCTGCGCCGCCACGTCGCGGACCTCGTGTACGACGACGTCAAGCGGGCCGCGTTCGCCGACGCGGCGTGGGCGTCGGTGCAGGGCCGGACCTGGCCGGTGCTGTGCGATCAGCTCGTGGGCTACTACGAGAAGGCGATCGCGGTGCAGGAGCGCCGCCGCGTGGAGCTGGCCCGCCGGCTGCTGACGGCGCCGGCGCTGCTGGCCGCG
>NZ_RBLN01000287.1:0-2705 GCF_003989405.1 Micrococcus sp. HSID17227
TCACCGCGGCCACCGGCGCCGGCGCGGGCCAGCGCCGGGACGGCGTCGTGGTGCAGCTGCGGGGTGAGGCCGCCGCGGCCGCGCTGCTCGCGGACCTCGTGCGCGAGGGTGTGCTCGTGAGCCACTTCGCCCCGGAGGGCTCCCGCCTCGAGAACGCCTACCTGGGCCTCCATCTGGAGGACCCCCGCACCGAAGGAGACCGGCCGTGAGCACCGCCGTCGCGACCTCGATCCATGACCGCCGCCCGCCGCAGCCGCAGCCGGGGGGACGCCTCGGCGCGGCCCAGGCCGTGGCCACCGTGGTGGGGATGGAACTGCGTCAGCGGCTGCGCTCGCGCGGCTGGTACGTGCTGTTGGGCGTCTTCTTCGCGGTGGTGGGGGCGGTGACCCTCGGCGCCCTCGGACTGCGAAGCCTGGGCGTGGCGGAGATGGAGGCGTCCGGCCTGGAGCCGGAGCTGGCGGAGCAGCAGATGCGCGCCCTGGGGCGGACGCTCTTCGACGGCGTCCTGCTCTTCGTCCTCACCCTCTCGCTGCTGGTCTCGCCCGCCCTGGCGGCCAACGCGATCTCGGGCGACCGTGCCGGCGGCACCCTGGCCATCACCCAGGTCACCCTGCTGCGGACCGGGCACCTGATGGCGGGCAAGTGGCTGGCCGCGTGGATCGCCTCCGCCGCGTTCCTCGCGGCCGCGCTGCCGTGGCTCGCGGTCGCGGCCGTGGTGGGGCGCGTGTCCCCGTGGGCCGTGCTGGTGGGGCTCGTGATGATCCTCGTGGAGTTCGGCATGATCGCGGGGATCGGCGTGGCCGTCTCGGCCATCGCCGGGCGCACGCTGTTCGCCGTCGTGGTGACGTACCTGATCGTGGCGGCGCTGACGATCGGCACCCTGGTGGCCTTCGGGCTGTCCCTGCAGTTCCTGCAGACCGAGGTGCGGGCCAACGACGCCGAGTTCGGCCCCATGACGGCGGAGCCGTTCACCGAGGCGGAGCTCGAGAAGATGACCCCGGAGGAGGCGGAGCAGGCCTGGGCCGAGTGGGAGGCGGCGCACCCGGAGCTGTACGACGGGATCGCCGACCGGTGCGTCGGCCCGGTGACCACCCGGACGATCCCCGACCCGCGGCGCAGCGGATGGCTGCTCGCGGCGAACCCCTACGCCGTCCTCGCGGATGCTTCCCCCTGGGAGGCAGGGCTCCTCGCGGACGGTACCCGGGTGGATCCCGGGCCGCTCAACCTGCTGTCCGTGGGGCTGCGCTGGACCCAGCGTGACCCCGTCCGGGACGTCGAGTGCCTCGATGGCGAGCTGCGCGGTCTCGACCAGAGCGGTGTGCCGGACCGGCAGGGCACCTGGCCGGTGTGGCCGCTCGGCCTGGCGATGCAGGGTGTGCTGGTGGCCGGGCTGGTCTGGTGGGGCCACCGTCGCCTGGACACCCCGGCCGGGCGGCTGCCCGCCGGCACGCGCGTGGCCTGAGCCGGGCCGGCGTCGGGCAGGACCCGCTCGACGCCGGCCCGTGTCAGCCGCTGATCAGGCGGCGGCCCTCGAAGGCGCGGCCGAGGGTGACCTCGTCCGCGTACTCGAGATCCCCGCCGACGGGCAGACCGGAGGCCAGACGCGTGACGCGGATGCCCGTGGCGCCGAGGAGCCGGCCGAGGTAGGTGGCCGTGGCCTCGCCCTCGAGGTTGGGATCCGTGGCGAGGATGACCTCCTGCACGGCCTCGTCCTGCAGCCGGGTGAGCAGCTCGCGGACGTGCAGCTGCTCGGGGCCGATGCCGGCGATCGGGTTGATGGCCCCGCCGAGCACGTGGTAGCGGCCCTGGAAGGCGCGGGTGCGCTCCATGGCCATGACGTCCTGCGACTCCTCGACGACGCAGATCTGGGAGCGGTCCCGGCGTTCATCCCGGCAGAGCGAGCACACCTCGTCCTCGGAGACGTTGAAGCAGACCGAGCACAGCCGCACCCTGTCCTTGACCGTGCGGATGGCGTCCGCGAGCCGCAGCATGTCCTCCCGGTCCGCCTCCAGCATGTGGAAGGCGATGCGCTGGGCGGACTTCGGCCCGATGCCCGGCAGGCGGCCGAGCTCGTCGATCAGGTCCTGCACCGCGCCCTGGTACATCCGTCCCCCTCGTCCGATGGTGCGTCTCGTGGGGCGTGCGCCCCGACGCGGCGCCGTGGTCCGGCGCCGCGTCCATCATGCCCGCGGCCCCGGACGGCGTACGGGCGCGTTCGCCTCAGGCGTCGTTGGGGCGTTCCTCGAGCAGACGGCCGCCGAGCACCCGTTCGACGACGGCCCGGCCCACGAGGCCCGAGTCCTCGAGCGGGACGTCGTCGTCGCTGGCGACCTCGTCCTCCCACCCCACACCGGACGTCGCCGGGGCGGCGGGGCCGGTGTCGGCGGGCCGGGTCGGGCCGCGGCCCTGGGCGGCCTCGCGGGCGGCGCGGATGGCCGCGGCCCGCGCGTCCAACGACGGCAGCGCCGAGGCTCCCCCGGCGGGCTCGACGTCGGCGGGGCGCGCCCCGGGCGCGGCCGCGCCAGGCCGGCCCCCGGCGGGGGGGCCCGGCGTGGCGGCCGGGGCGGGGCGGCGCGCGGACGGTGCCCTCGAAGGACTCTTCGGAGCCGTGGGGGGTGATCGGGATGCGGGAGCGGGCGTTCAGGGGCATGGGGTCTCCTGGGGGCGTGGAGGTCGTGATGGTCATCCTGCCCGCCCTCCCGCCG
>NZ_RBLN01000288.1:0-2388 GCF_003989405.1 Micrococcus sp. HSID17227
CGAGGAACGGGCCCAGCACAGGGGCCTCGGCCGCGGCGGGGGACGGGGCGACGGCGAACGCGTACACCTCGGGCGACGTCGCCGCGACCGTGAGATACACCTCGACCATGCGACGCAGCGCCTCGGGTTCGGAGACCGGTTCGTCCGCGACCTCGAGCAGGCGGCGCTCCATGTGTGCGGTGACCCGCTCGGACACCGCCAGGCGCAGGCCCTCGCGGTCGCCGAAATAGCGGTAGTAGACGGTCTTGGAGGTGCCCGCGTGGGACGCGATCTCCTCCATCGAGGCGTGTGCGCCCAGGGCGTGCACGGCCGACCGGGCGGCCCGGACCAGTTCCAGACGGCGCTCGGCGCGGTGCCGGTCCCAGCGGACGCTGCGACCGTCCCGGGCGGTGGACGTGACGGGATTCACGAAACCGAGCGTATCAGGTACCGTGGATCACAGTCACCCACCCCGCCGACGTCCGTATCGTCCGTATCGTCCGGGGTGACAACGCCCCCGCCGCGTCGGCGGTGGGCCCGCCGTCGAGAGGACCGTCATGACCCACCACGAGACCCCCGCGTCCGAGACCGCCTCCCGCCCCGCCGTCGCCGGCGGAGCGCTGCGCCCCGCCGTCATCCTGGGCGGCAACCGCATCCCGTTCGCCCGTGCCAACACCGCCTACGCCGAGGTCGGGAACCAGGAGATGCTCACGGCCACGCTCGACGGCCTCATCGCGCGGTTCGGGCTCCAGGGCGAGCGCCTCGGTCAGGTCACCGCCGGCGCCGTCCTCAAGCACCCGCGCAACTTCAACCTCACCCGCGAGGCCGTCCTGGGCTCCGCGCTCTCCGCCGCGACCCCGGCCGCCGACGTCCAGGTGGCCTGCGCCACCGGCATGGAGGCCCTGGGCACCCTGGCCAACAAGATCCGGCTCGGCCAGCTCGACTCCGCCATCGGCGGCGGCGTGGACTCGATCTCGGACGCCCCCGTCTCGCTCTCCGACGGTGCGCGCCGCGTGCTGCTGCAGCTCAACACCGCCAAGACCACGAAGGACCGCCTGCGCGCCCTCGCCCAGCTGCGCCCCGGGCAGCTCGTGCCCGAGCCGGCCGGCGCGGGCGAGCCGCGCACCGGCATGTCCATGGGCGAGCACCAGGCCCTGACCACCCACAAGTGGGGCATCACCCGTCAGGCCCAGGACGAGCTCGCCGCGGCCTCCCACCGGAACCTCGGCGCCGCGTACGCCGCCGGGTACATGGACGATCTGGTGACCCCGTTCCACGGCCTGGCCCGCGACAACAACCTCCGCCCCGACTCCACGCCGGAGAAGCTGGCCGGCCTGAAGCCCGCGTTCGGTCGCCAGCTGGGGGACGAGGCGACCATGACGGCGGCCAACTCCACCCCGCTCACCGACGGCGCCTCCGCGGTGCTGCTCTCCTCCGAGGAGTGGGCCGCCGAGCGCGGGCTTCCCGTGCTCGCCGAGTTCGTGGACATGGAGAACGCCGCCGTGGACTTCGTCGACGGGCACGAGGGCCTGCTCATGGCCCCCGCCTACGCCGTCCCGCGCCTGCTGGCCCGGCACGGGCTCACCCTCGACGACCTCGACTTCGTGGAGATCCACGAGGCGTTCGCCGGCACCGTCCTGTCCACGCTCGCCGCCTGGGAGGACGAGGAGTACTGCCGCGAGCGCCTCGGGCTGCCGGGTGCGCTGGGCTCGGTGGACCGCGCCCGGCTCAACGTGCACGGCTCCTCGTTGGCGGCCGGTCACCCCTTCGCCGCGACCGGCGGCCGCATCGTCGCCCTGCTGGCCAAGATGCTGCATGAGAAGGGGGAGGGCTCTCTCGGCCTCATCTCCGTCTGTGCCGCCGGCGGCCAGGGCATCGTCGCCCTGCTGCGCGGCCGCTGAGCCCCGACCGACCCGATCCGAGAGGACCGACCATGACCGACCGTTACGGCACCTTCGTCGCCTCGCCCCTGGGCCGCCGCCTCACCGGCGCCCTGGGCCTGCCTCAGCCCGTCGAGCTGCGCCGGCACACCCCCGGCGACCCCGTGCTGCCCGGCTCCGTGCTCGTCCTGGGCGCGACCCCCGCAGCCGCGGACGCCCGCACCCTCTTGGCCTCGTGGGGCCTCGAGGTTGCCGACGCCCCCCGGGAGGGCGCCCGCCACGCGGCGATCGTCGCGTGCTTCGCCGGGGGTCGCCACGCCCGCGGACCTCGGCGCGGTGGCGCTGGAGATCGGCGGCGCGCTGCGCTCGCTGGGCTCCTCCTCGCGCGTGGTGACGGTGTTCGAGGACCCCGAGTCCGCCACGGACCCGACCCTGCGCGCCGCCCGCCAGGGCGTGACGGGCCTGACCCGCTCCATCGCGCACGAGATGCGCCGCGGCGGCACGGCCAACGGCCTGGTCCTGGGCGAGG
>NZ_RBLN01000289.1:0-2645 GCF_003989405.1 Micrococcus sp. HSID17227
TCGCCGCGACCGCGTCCGGGCCGAGGTGGACGCGGCCCGGCGCCACGTGCGCCTCACCCGCGCCGGCGAGGACGCCGACGTCGTCCTGCTCGTCGCCCTCGGCGCGGAGCCGCTTCCCGTGCCCGCGGACCTGACGCGGGCGGAGCTGCTCGCCGGCCACGGCGACCACGGCCCGCTCGGCCCCGGCACGGTGCCGGCGGCGGTCCCGGCCCCCGGCTTCCTGCTCCTGCGCCGCTGAGCCGCGTCCGGCGTCAGTCCGCGTCCGCAGGCGGGACGGCGCGCAGCATGGTGGTCGTGGGGTGCAGTGCCACCGCGTCCTCGTCGCGGCGGGCCCGCAGCACCGTGTCCACGTAGGAGTCCACCGCCTCCTGCAGGGGCACGGCCTGGCCGCGGGCCTCGGAGAGGTACCAGCGGTGCTCGAGGAGCTGGTGCATCACCTCGGCGGGCTCGAGCTTGGCTCGCAGCTCAAGGGGCACCGAGCGGACCACGGGGTCGAACACCTCCACCACCCAGCGGTGCGCCGCAGCCTCGATGTCCATGTACGGGTCCCACTCCCGGCGGGCGGCCTCGATGTCCACGAGCAGCCGGCGGGCCTGGTTCTCCTGGACCTCGAGTCCCGTGAGGCGGGTCAGCCGACGGCGGTGGTAGCCCGCGTGGATCTCGACGGGTCGGGCGATCATCATCCCGGGGGCGTCGGCGGCGCGCAGTGAGTACTCGGCCAGCTCGAACCCGAGCTCCTGCAGGCGGCGGACGCGGCGGTCCAGGCGCCACGGCTCGGCGCGGGGGAACAGCAGAGGCTCGGTCAGCTCGTCCCACAGCCGTCGGTAGGACGCCACGAGCAGGTCCGGCGTGGTGACGGGGTCCACCTCCGGGTCCAGCAGCCCGCTGGCCTGCAGGTCCAGCAGCTCACCGCCCACGTTCACGGCGGCCACGTCCAGGTCGTGCTCGCGCTGGCCGGTGGACAGCCGCTCCCGCAGCTCGCCGGTCTCGGCGTCCACCAGGTGAGCGGCGAACCCGCCCGCGTCCCGCCGGAACAGGACGTTGGACAGGGAGACGTCACCCCAGAAGAACCCCTCGAGGTGCAGTTCCACGAGCAGCGTCGCCAGCGCGTCCATGAGCCGCACGAGGGTGCGGCGCTCGAGGCGCTCCGAGAACACGGCGCGGTACGGCAGGGAGAAGCGCAGGTGCCTGGTCACGAGGGCGGCGGGCAGGGGCGTGCCGTCGTCCTCCGTGCGTCCGGTGACCACGGCCACCGGCACCACCGACGGCGCCGGGCTCCGCTCGAGCCGGCGCAGCAGCCGGTACTCGTGGAACGCGAGTTCTTCAGTGGTCTCCTTCACCGCCACGATGCCCCCGCCCATCCGGGCGAAGCGCACCACGTGACGGGAGATGCCCCGCGGCAGGGCCGCCAGCACCTCACGCGGCCACATCTCGAGGGGGAGCGCCCAGGGCAGGGCGAGCAGAGACGTCGCCGGGTCCTCGGTCGCGTCCCCCGACGGGGCGCCCGTGATGGTCAGTCGATCGACGGGGGAGGGGGTCTCGGCGGTGTCCATGGTCACGATCCTTTCAGACAGGGCCGCTATGCTCGCCTGGCGCGGCGCGCCCGCTGCCCGCCGGCTCCGGTGCTCGACCCGGACCGACTGCCCCACGAGGAGGACCCTTGGCCCGGAACACGTCAGGCTCGCACACCTCGGCGACGGACGCTCGTGCGCGTGCCCGCCAGATCCAGGAGGAGCAGCGCAGGAAGGACAGTCGCCGCCGCACCGGCGTCATCTGGGGCTCGGTCCTCGCGGTGGTGCTCGTGATCGGCCTCGTCGTCGCGTTCGTGCTCAACCGCAACGGCGACGACGCCGCCACCGCCGGCCCCATCCCCGCCGTGGCGAACGAGGAGGGCGGCATCGAGTTGACCTCGGCCACGGCCCTGGCGGAGGGCGCGGGAGAACGCGAGGTCGACCCCTCGACGATCGAGGTGCCGAAGCAGGCCGCGAGCTCTCAGCCCGAGACCCTGCCGAACACCGAGGCCCGTGGTGATGGTGAGCCGACGCGGATCGTGCTCTACGAGGACTTCAACTGCGTGCACTGCGCGGACTTCGAGTCCACCAACGGGGACCAGATCGAGCAGTGGCTCGAGCAGGGCGAGGTCACGGTCGAGTACCGGATGGTGGACTACCTGAGCGCCCCGAACAACCAGAACTACTCGGCCCGCGCCGCCAACGCCGCGTACTGTGTGGCGGACCAGAAGCCCGAGGCCTACAACGGCTTCGTGTCCGCCCTGTTCGCCGCCTACGACGAGCACCAGGGCAAGGGCCTGGACAACGCGGCGATCACGCAGCTCGCGCAGGAGCACGGCGCGGACATCGCCTCCTGCGTCGAGGACGGCACGTTCCGCTCCGCGGTCGAGCACACCACCCGCCAGGCGCGCGTCGCCGGCGTGGCCGGCACCCCCACCGTGTTCGTGGACGGGAAGAACTGGGCCCTCGACGGCGAGGACAAGACCTTCATCGAATGGGCGGGCGCCAAGATCGCCGGCTGACCCGGCTGACCCGTCGCCGAGGTCCGCGGGGCGTCCCCACGCAGGGGGCGCCCCGCGCCGTCCGCCCGGGCCTTGTACGCTGGGAGGGTCGGCCGCGGCGCCCCCGGGCGCC
>NZ_RBLN01000028.1:0-16479 GCF_003989405.1 Micrococcus sp. HSID17227
ATGCCTCGACCGTGGTGACACCGGTGGCGATCACACGCCAGAACTGGCGTTGGACCTCCCGTGAGGGCTGCGGCCTGCCAGGAGAGCGCATCGGGGCCCGCAAGGCCCGATCCGCTCTCCACTGCCGACGTGTCCCCTCGGGCACATCACTGATCTTCCTCGCCCAGTCCTTGCTTGCCATCGCCCATACCTCCAGTGATTCCGAGAGGGTGTTGCGACGACCGATTGAATCCACCCTGGACTCCTTTATCGCTGTGATGCCGTAGCCCGGCCACGTCTTGGCCTGCACGCTGACGCGCCCAGAACGCCATCTCCAACGCGTCCAGGGCCAGGTCCGTGCGCAGCGACTTCGACAGCTGCCAGCCCAGCACCCGTCGGGAGAACACGTCGATGATGAACGCGGCGTACACCCATCCGCTGAAAGTGCGGCAGTAGGTGATGTCAGCGACCCACAGCTGGTTCGGAGCCGCCGCGGTGAAGTCGCGCTGCACCAGGTCCTGACGCTCATCCGGGCCGCGGCCTGGGACCGTGGTCCTCGGGCCCTTCGCGCGGCTGATCCCGCGCAGGCCTGCGGCTCGCATGAGCCGCTCCACCGTGCACCTGGCCACCTGCAGGCCCTCCCGCCGCAGTTGCGCGTGGACCTTTCGGGCCCCGTAGACCCCGTAGTTGGCCTCATGCACCCGCCGGATTTTCACGAGCACCTGCTCATCGCGCAGGCTGCGCGCTGAAGGAGGGCGCGTCTTGGCCGCGTAATACGTGCTCGGTGCGATCTGCGTGCCTGCTGCGGAGAGCGTGGTGCAGATCGGCTCGACACCGAACTCGTGCTTGTGTTCGTCGATATAGTCCACGATCAGCGCTGTGGGCGGTCGAGCTCCGCCGCGAAGAAAGCCGACGCCGAGCGCAGGATCGCGTTCGCCCGCCGCAGTTCACGGTTCTCCTTCTCCAGCTCGGCCACCCGGGCGGCCTCGCTGGTCGTGATCCCGGGGCGGTGGCCGTGGTCGATCTCGGTTTGGCGGACCCAGTTGCGCAGCGTCTCGGGATTGATCCCGAGCTGTTCTCCCACACGGCGGAACGCTCCGGTCCTCGTGGCGGAATCTTGACGGGCTTCCAGAGTCATCCGCGTGGCGCGTTCGCGGAGCTCGTCGGGGTACTTCCGTGGTGCTGGCATGCTCTGCATCCTTCCGTTGGATCAGAGCCTCCACCAGACCCGGGGCGATTCAGGCGTTGCGAGCCTCGATCCGCAACATGCGGCGGCCCTCAGGGGCGACGGTCATGGGTGGGTTCCCTTGCTCGTGGTGACTGCGGCGCCGAGGGGTCTATCGACCGAAGTGGAGCCGTAAAGGTGTGGTGGTTCGAACTGGGGTGCGGTCGAGCAGGGTCAGCATTCGACGACGTTGACGGCGAGCCCGCCCAGGGCGGTCTCCTTGTACTTGTGGCTCATGTCCTTGCCGGTCTCGCGCATGGTCACGATGACCTCGTCGAGGCTGACCCGGTGCGTGCCGTCGCCCCACATGGCCATCTTGGCGGCGTTGATCGCCTTGGTCGCGGCGATCGCGTTGCGCTCGATGCACGGGATCTGCACCAGGCCGCCGATCGGGTCGCAGGTCAGCCCGAGGTTGTGCTCCATGGCGATCTCGGCGGCGTTCTCCACCTGGGCGGGCGTTCCGCCGAGGACCTCGGCCAGTCCGGCGGCGGCCATCGAGGAGGCGGACCCCACCTCGCCCTGGCAGCCGACCTCGGCCCCGGAGATCGAGGCCTGCTCCTTGTAGAGCACCCCCACCGCCCCGGCCGTGAGCAGGAACCGGACCACGATGTCCTGCCGGGCGGCCTCGAGCGCCTCCGGGCCCTCGGCGGCGGCGGCGCGGGCCGCGGGGGAGTAGTGGGTGGCGTAGAACAGCGCCGCCGGGATGATGCCGGCCGCCCCGTTGGTGGGGGCGGTGACCACCCGACCGCCGGAGGCGTTCTCCTCGTTGACCGCCAGGGCCACGAGGTTCACCCATTCCTGCCAGAAGCCAGGGTCCCGGTCCGGGTCCTCGGTGCGCAGCCGCCGGTGCCACTGCGGGGCGCGGCGGGCGACGTTCAGTCCCCCGGGCAGCACCCCGGTGCGGGCGATCGCTGATTCCTTGCTCTGCTCCATCACCTCCCATACGTGCAGCAGGCCCGCCTGAACCTCCTCCTCGCTGCGCCAGGTCCTCTCGTTGGCCAGCATCACCTCGCTGATCGGCCGGCCCGTGCTCGCACAGTGGCCCAGCAGCTCCCGGGCGGTGCGGAAGGGGTGGGGCACCTGGGCGCTGGCGGCCTCCAGCTCGGCCGCGGCGTTGTCCTCCGCGCCCTCCTGGACGATGAACCCGCCGCCGACCGAGAACCAGGTCTCGTCGGCGAGGACGGCCCCGTCCGCGTCGAGCGCCTGGAAGCGCATGCCGTTGGTGTGCCGCTCCAGTACGGTCAGCGGGTGCTGCACCATGTCCTCGACGCCGTAGTGAATGTCCCGGCGGTGCCCGAGGGCGGCGCACAGCCGCAGCGTCCCGGTCCCGGTGATGTCGGCCAGCCGCTCCTCCACCTCGTCGGGGCGGACCTGTTCCGGGTCGTAGCCCTCCAGGCCCAGCAGGATCGCGGTGAACGTGCCGTGGCCGCGGCCGGTGGCGGACAGCGACCCGTAGACGTCCACGCGCAGCCCGTCGGTGCGCTCCAGGAGGTCCTGGGCGACCAGGGTCCCGGCGAAGCGGCGGGCGGCGCGCATGGGGCCGACGGTGTGGGAGCTCGAGGGACCGATGCCCACGGTGAACAGATCGAAGACGCTGATGGCCATGTGATGCTCCAAACGTGGGAGTCCGGTGCGGTGAGGGCGCTACGGGGTCGGGGTGCGGGCGAGGTTTTCCCGCCCGCACCCCTGGCTGTCGGTGCTGCCTGTGGGCAGACGCCGGTGATGCGGACGGTTACCGGTGGTCGCTCAGCGGGGCCAGCCCTGGGTAGAGCGGGTGGTCCGCGGCCAAGGCCTGCACCCTGGCCTTGAGGTCGGCCAGTACGGTCGAGTCAATCCCCTCGGCCCCGGCGGCGGCACCGGCGATGAGGGTCTCGGCGATGATGTCGGCGACCTCGGCGAAGGCTTCGGCGTCGAAGCCGCGGGTGGCCAGAGCCGGGGTGCCGATCCGCAGCCCGGAGGTGACCATCGGCGGGCGGGGATCGAAGGGAACCGCGTTGCGGTTAACGGTGATCTCCACCTGCGCCAACAGGTCCTCGGCCTGTTTCCCATCCAGCACCGATTTGCGCAGGTCCACCAGCACCAGGTGCACGTCGGTGCCGCCGCTGACCACGCTGATCCCGGCAGCCATCACGTCTGGGGAGAGCAGGCGCAGGGCGAGGATTTTCGCGCCCTCCAGGGTGCGCTCCTGCCGCTTGCGGAAGTCCTCTCCGGCGGCGATCTTGAAGGCCACGGCCTTGCCGGCGATCACGTGCTCCAAGGGCCCGCCCTGCTGACCGGGGAAGACCGCGGAGTTGAGCTTCTTGGCGATCTCGGCCTCGTTGGACAAGATGATCCCGCCCCGAGGCCCGCCTAGGGTCTTGTGCGTGGTGGAGGTGACCACGTGGGCGTGCGGCACCGGATTGGGGTGCAGTCCCGCCGCGACCAATCCGGCGAAGTGGGCCATGTCCACCATCAGATACGCCCCAACCTCGTCAGCGATGGCGCGGAAGCGGGCGAAGTCCAGGTGCCGGGAATAGGCCGACCAGCCGGCGACGATCATCTGCGGGCGGTGCTCCCGGGCCAACCGTTCAACCTCGTCCATATCTACGGTGCAGCTGTCCTCCTCCACGCCGTAGGGCACCACCTGGTAGAGCTTGCCGGAGAAGTTTAGCTTCATGCCGTGGGTGAGGTGCCCGCCGTGGGCGAGGTTCAGACCCAGGATGGTGTCCCCGGGGGTGAGCAGGGCGTGCATCACCGCGGCGTTGGCCTGGGCCCCGGAGTGGGGCTGGACGTTGGCGTGCTCGGCCCCGAACAGGGCCTTGATCCGGTCCATGGCCAGGGACTCGATCACGTCCACGTGCTCGCACCCGCCGTAGTACCGGCGGCCCGGGTAGCCCTCGGCGTACTTGTTGGTCAGCACTGAGCCCTGGGCCTGCATCACCGCCACAGCGGTGTGGTTTTCCGAGGCGATCATCTCCAGCCCGTTCTGCTGGCGGGCCTGCTCGGCGTCGATGCGTGCGGCAACCTCCGGGTCGAGCTCGGCGATGTCCTGGTCCAAGGTGGGGGTCAGGGCGTTGCTCCGAGTGCTCATGCTTGCTCCTTCTGGGCCTGGGCGTACTGCTCGGCGGTGAGCAGATCGCCCTCCTCGGTGACCTCCACGGTGAACAGCCAGCCGTCCCCATAGGGGTCAGTGTTCACCAGGCCGGGCTCGTCCACGACGACCGCGTTGACCTCCACGACAGTGCCGGTGACCGGGGCGAAGAGCTCGGAGACGGACTTGGTGGACTCCACCTCCCCGCACACCTCGCCGGCGGTGATGCTGGACCCTGCCTCGGGCAGGTCGAGATAGACGACGTCGCCGAGGGAGTCGGCGGCCACCGCGGACAGGCCGACCTTCACGGGGGAGGACTCGTCCACCCACTCATGCTCGGCGGAGTAGCGCAGATGGGAGGGAATAGTGCTCATAGTCAGGCATCCTTTCGGAACGTGTTGGAGGCTGTGGAAAAACCGGGGTGAGTACCGGTGGAGGAAAAGGCCAGTGCTATTTTTGGCGCCGGTAGAAGGGCGGCTCCACGATGGTGAACGGTGTTGCCTTACCGCGAAGATCGACGTCGACCGCCTGGCCGGTGTGCGCGTACTGCTGATCCACATAAGCCATGGCAATGGGGTGACCCAGGGTGGGGCTGGGCGCCCCGGAGGTCACCTCGCCCACGCGGGCGCCATTCACCGTGACTGGGTAGTGCGATCGTGCGGCGCGGCGTCCGGTGCTGGTGAGTCCGACCAGTTTCCGGCCGGCTCCAGCGGCTTTGATGGCCGTCAGGGCATCGCGTCCGACGAAGTCGCCGCCCTTGGACAGAGCTACCACCGGTCCGAGGCCGGCCTCGTAGGGGTTGGTCGCCAAGGACAGTTCCTGTCCGTAGAGCGGCATGCCCGCCTCCAGGCGCAGAGTGTCGCGGCAGGCCAGTCCGGCCGGAACGAGTTCGGAGCCTTGTCCGGCGGCCAACAACGCCGACCACAGCGGCACAGCGTGGGCGTTGGGCACGTAGAGCTCGAAGCCGTCCTCCCCGGTGTAGCCGGTGCGGGCCAGCAGCACCTCGATCCCGGCCACGGTGGCCGGCTCGGCGGAGTAGTACTTTAGGTCTGCGACCAGCTGGCGCTGTTCATCGGGGACCATGTCTTGCAGGATCGCCTGCGCGACCGGTCCTTGGACGGCGATCAGGGAGGTGGCGGCCGATTCATCGGTGACCGTGACGTCGAAGCCGGCGGCTCGCTCCTGGAAGGCGGCGACCACGGTGTCGGCGTTGCCGGCGTTGGGCACCACCAGGTACTCGTCCTCGGCCAGCCGATAGCTGATCAGGTCGTCGATGATCCCTCCTTCGGGAGTGCAGATCAGCGAGTACTTGGCCTTGCCCACACGGACGGCGGAGAGCTTGCCGACCAGGGCGTAGTCGAGGAAGCGGGCGGCGTCGGGGCCAGTGACGGCGATTTCGCCCATGTGGGAGAGGTCGAACAATCCCGCGCTGTGGCGCACGGCGTAGTGCTCGGACAACTCGCTGCTGTAGCGCAGGGGCATTTGCCATCCACCGAAGTCGGTGAAGGCGGCACCGAGTTTGCGGTGCTCTTCGTAGAGGGCGGTGTAGCGGCTGGTGAGGGTGTCGGTGCTCATGGCGGTGAGGGCTCCTCGGGCGACTCAGTGGGCGAATTCTTCGATGGGCGGGCAGGAGCAGATCAGGTTGCGGTCTCCTGCCGCCCCGTCGATGCGGCCCACCGGGGGGAAGTACTTGTCCACGTGCAGCGAGGGGACGGGGAAGGCCGCTTGCTCGCGTGAGTACGGGCGGTCCCAGGTGCTGGCGGCCAGCGTCGGGGCGGTGTGGGGAGCGTTCCGCAGAGGGCTGTCCTCGGCGCTGAACGCTCCGTCGGCCACCTGCTGGATCTCAGCGCGGATGGCGATCATCGCGGTGATGAACCGTTCGATCTCCTCCAAGTCCTCGGACTCGGTCGGCTCCACCATCAAGGTGCCCGCCACCGGGAAGGACAGGGTGGGGGCGTGGAAGCCGTAGTCGATCAGGCGCTTGGCCACGTCCTCGGCGGTGATCCCGGTCCGGGCCGTGAGTCCGCGCAGGTCCAGGATGCACTCGTGGGCGACAAGCCCGCGGTTGCCGGTGTAGAGGACGGGGAAGTGGTCGGTGAGCCGGGCGGCGACGTAGTTGGCCGTCAGCAGCGCGGTCTTGGTCGCCTGGGTGAGTCCGTCACCGCCCATCATCGCGATGTAGGCCCACGAGATCGGCAGGACTCCCGCCGAGCCGAACCGGGAGGCCGAAATCGGTGTCCCGGCACCGGGTGCAGCCGCCGCGGTGGCGTCCCCGGGCAGGTAGGGCACCAGGTGCTCGGCGACGGCCACCGGCCCGACCCCGGGCCCACCGCCGCCGTGGGGGATGCAGAAGGTCTTGTGCAGGTTCAGGTGAGAGACATCCCCGCCGAAGCGTCCCGGCTGGGCCAGCCCGACCAGGGCGTTGAGGTTGGCGCCGTCGATGTAGACCTGACCGCCGGCGGTGTGAACGGCCTCGCAGACCTCCCGCACGTCGGCGTCGTAGACCCCGTGCGTGGAGGGGTAGGTGATCATGATCGCCGCCAGCTCAGCCTGGTGCTTGGTGAGTTTGGCGTCCAGGTCGGCGTGGTCGATGGTGCCGTCCGCGGCGGTCTTCACCACGACGACCTTCATCCCGGCCAGCACCGCCGAGGCGGCGTTGGTGCCGTGCGCGGAGGCGGGGATGAGACAGACGGTCCGGTCCGTGTCGCCGTTGGCCAGGTGGTAGCGGCGGATGGCCAATAGGCCCGCCAGCTCCCCCTGGGAGCCGGCATTGGGCTGGATCGACACGGCGGCGTAGCCAGTGATCTCGCTCAGGCGCCGCTCCAGGTCCTCGATCAGTTCCCGCCATCCCTGGCTCTGGTGCTCGGGGACCAGCGGGTGGATGCCGGCGAACTCCGGCCAGGAGATGGCGGCCATCTCGGCGGTGGCGTTGAGCTTCATGGTGCACGAGCCCAGCGGAATCATCGTGCGGTCCAGCGCGAGGTCGCGGTTGGCGAGGCGGCGCAGGTAACGCAGCATCTGGGTCTCGGAACGGTAGCGGGAGAACACCGGGTGGCGCAGGTACTCAGAGGTCCGCAGGATGCCCAGATCCAGGTCGAACCCGCGGGGACCAGCGGCGATCTGCCCGGTCGCCTCCGGCACGCCGAAGGCCTCGACGACCCGGGCCAGGTGATCCACCGTGGTGGTCTCATCACAGGAGATCCCGACGTGGTCCTCGTCGACCCAGCGCAGGTTCACCCCCCGGGTCTCGGCGGCATGCAGGATCTGGGCCGCCCGACCCGACACCCGCACCGTCAAGGTATCGAAGAAGTGCCCGCAGACGAGTTCGAAACCGGCGCGGTCCAGAACAGTGGCCAGGGTGCGGGCGTGGTCATGCACGCGCTGGGCGATGGCCTTGAGCCCCTCCGGGCCGTGGTAGACGGCGTACATGGACGCCGCCACGGCCAGCAGGGCCTGGGCGGTGCAGATGTTGGAGGTGGCCTTCTCCCGGCGGATGTGCTGCTCACGGGTCTGCAGCGCCAGGCGGTAGGCCGGTTTGCCGTTGGAGTCGCGCGAGACCCCAATCAGGCGCCCGGGCAGGGACCGCTCCAGCCCTGAGCGCACGGCCATGTACGCCGCGTGCGGGCCTCCGTAAAACAGTGGCACCCCGAAGCGCTGAGAGGTGCCCACCGCGATGTCCGCTCCCTGCTCCCCCGGCGGGGTGATCAGCGTCAGCGCCAACAGATCGGCCGCGACCGTCACCATCGCTCCACGCGCCTTGGCGTCAGTGATCAGCCCTGTGTAATCGCTGACCCGCCCGGAGGCACCGGGCTGCTGCAGCACCACACCGGTGATCTCCCCCTGCGGCAGCCCCTGGCTCAGATCGGCGACCTCCACCTCGAAATCCAGGGCCTCCGCCCGGCCCTGCACCACCGCCAGGGTCTGGGGCAGCGCATCGGCGTCCAGCACGATCTTGCCCTCACCACGGGCCTTGTTGGTGCGGCGCATCAACAGCACCGCCTCGGCCACAGCCGTGGCCTCATCCAGCAGGGACGCGTTGGCGACCGGCAGGGCGGTGAGATCCTGGATCATCGTCTGAAAGTTCAGCAGCGCCTCCAGCCGCCCCTGAGAGATCTCGGGCTGGTACGGGGTGTAGGCGGTGTACCAGCTCGGGGACTCCAGCACGTTGCGCTGGATCACCGGCGGCGTGTGGGTGTCGTAGTAGCCCTGCCCGATCATCTGCACGGCCGTGGTATTGCGGTCGGCGAAGGCTCGCAGGCGCTCAAGCACCCCCTGCTCGCTAAGTGCGGCGGGCAGGTTCAGCGGAGTGCGCTGACGAATACTGGCCGGCACGGCAGTGTCCACGAGTTCATCGAGGCTGGTGTACCCCAGCCGCTCGAGCATAAGAGCGGCCTCTGCGGCCCGAGTCCCGATGTGCCGGTCGACGAAAGCCGCCGTGGTGAGAGAGGCAGTGAGCTGGGTAGTCATGAGGGGAACTCCTAAGCGTTCTACGCCGTCGCAAAGGCGAAGGGTGTGAGTTCCTCCCCGCTCTGTCTGGGACCTGAGAGTTTCCACAGTCGTAGGACCGCTTGCACCGTCGGTGAGTGCAACCACCTCGGTGGTTGCACTGCTTTCCAGAGTTGCCAAATCGCGGTGGTACGGGGGCCTGAGAGTTTCCTGGGGAGGATTTGCTCCTACGGCGCCGGCAAGGAGGTCATCCCGGCCGGACTCTCCCACCACGATCTATGGGCGATCCCACTGTAAGCAGAATCACACGGGCTTGTCTAGTTTAAATCTGTCCTATTGGTCACTTCGTGCACCTTTGCAGAGGCCAGAGACCCTATTTCGAGGGATACCTATGGCAGGAAGCCGCGCAGCAGGGAGGCGGTGCCCTCCAGATGATCGACCATCAAAGCCTTCGCATGGACCGGGTCGCCGCGCAGGATCGCCTCGGTGATCGCCAGGTGCTGCTGATTGGAGTGCTCAAGGTTGGCCGGCAACAGCGGGATCTTGTCGAGCAGCGCACTCACGCGCGCCCGGGTGTCGGCCACCGCAGTGATGAGCGAAGGGCACCGGCTCAGCTCGGCCACAGCGATGTGGAAGCGGGCATCCCGGGTGCGATAAGTGCTCTGATCGGCTTGTTGCACCTCCGAAAGGCAGGCCTGTAGGTACTGACGGGCCGAGGCTGACAGATCAGCCCTGGCTGCTAGCTCGGCCGCAGCCGGCTCCACCACGGCGCGGAAAATCAGCACGTCATGGCACTCCCGCGGATCAAGGTGGCCTGGGTCCGAGGAAGGCGCACCGAAAGTCTCCAAAATGTATGTGCCGCCGTAGCGTCCCCGACGCACCTCCAAGAAGCCCGCCCGCTGCAATTCGGCCAAAGCTTCGCGCAGGGTGGCACGCGAGACCCCTAAATGCTCAGCCAGGTCCCGCTCAGGCGGCAGTTTCTGACCCCGAGGGAAGAGGCCGACCTTGATCGCCTGCAGCAGGTGCTCAATGGTCTCCTCAAACGCGTTGCCCGAGCGCACCGGACGCAGCACCGCATAGGGGTGCCCGAAGTCTGCCAAGGCCATCACGCTCCTCCATTTCCACTGTCGCCACAGCCTACGGGGTACCCCGCCTGAGCCTGCACGCTCCCACCGGTGGGACAGTCGCGCAAACTCCTATTGACGACTCTGCTGTGAGATGGAACACTCTCCCACAATGCCATGGACTGAAAACAGTCCTTTATCGTGGTTCCCATCGGTTCCAATCCGCAGAGGTGGACACCCGTGCAACATCAATCTCACGCTTCATCCGTCTCAGACAGCAGCTACCTTGAACACCGCCAGCTCAAGGCCGGGGCTGCCGGTTGGGTCCTGCTGGCCGGCCTGGGTGTCTCCTACGTTATCTCCGGGGACTTCTCCGGGTGGAATCTCGGTCTGGCGGAAGGCGGGTGGGGCGGGCTACTGATTGCTTTTGTGCTCATGGGTCTGATGTACACCTGCATGGTGTTCGGCCTCGCGGAGCTGTCCTCGACCCTGCCCACGGCCGGTGCCGGCTACGGGTTCGCCCGCCGCGCCCTGGGACCGCTGGGGGGCTTCGCCACCGGGATGGCCGTGCTCATCGAATACGCCGTGGCCCCGGCGGCGATCGCGACCTTTATCGGCGGCTACATCGAGGCATTGGGCCTGTTCGGAATCACCAACTCCTGGCCCGTCTACCTTGTGACTTATCTGGTGTTCATGGGCATCCACATGTACGGGGTGGGCGAGGCCTTGAAGCTGATGTTCGGCATCACCGTGGTCGCGGTCCTCGCGCTGGGGGTGACCGTCGTCGCGCTTGTGCCGCACTTCGACGTCGCAAACCTCTTCGACATCGTCCCAAACGACGCGGCGGGGGCGAGCTCGTTCCTGCCCATGGGGTACGCCGGAGTCATGGCCGCCCTGGTCTACGGGATCTGGTTCTTCCTAGCGGTCGAGGGCGTGCCGCTGGCCGCGGAGGAGACGGCTGACCCGAAGCGGGACATGCCGCGCGGGATCATCGTAGCCATGCTCATCCTGTTGGTCTCCGGGGCGCTCATGCTGGTGCTGGTGCCCGGCGCCGGCGGCGCCAAGGCGATGAGCACCTCGGACAATCCGCTGCCGGAGGCGATCCGCACGGTCGCCGGGACCGACAGTGTGTTGGCGAGCATCGTGAACTACGCGGGCCTGGCCGGGCTGGTGGCGAGCTTCTTCTCCATCATGTACGCCTACTCCCGGCAGCTGTTCGCCCTCTCTCGGGCGGGCTACCTGCCCCGCTTCCTTTCGCTGACCGGTAAGCGCAAGACCCCGTGGGTGGCGCTGATCGTGCCGGGCACCATCGGCTTCGTCCTCGCGGCCGTGACCGGCGATGGAGGGCTGCTCATCAATATTGCGGTCTTCGGCGCCACCGTTTCCTACGTGCTGCTGAACCTTTCCCACATTGTGCTGCGCTTCCGGGAGCCGGACCTTCCGCGCGGTTACCGCACCCCCGGTGGTGTCGTTACCACCGGCATCGCCCTGGTGCTGGCGTTGGTGGCTGTGGTGGCGACGTTCCTGGTTGACGTGTACGCCGCCACCATCACCGCCGGGGTGTTCGTCGTCTTCATTGCCTATTTCTGGTTCTACAGCCGCCATCATCTGGTGGCCAACGCCCCCGAAGAGGAGTTTGCCCTGCTGCAAGCCGCCGAGACCAAGCTGCACTGACCGACTAGTGCATCCGCAACCGTCCCCGCAACCCAAGGATTTGATCTCATGACGACATCACCGAAACATCCCCGCAACGACCGAATGCTCACCGTGGATCAGCTGCGACAGAAGATCACCGATGGACAGATTGATACGGTCGTGCTCGCCTTCACCGACATGCAGGGCCGACTGCAGGGCAAGCTCAACCACGCGCAGTTTTTCCTGGATGCCATGCTCACCGAGGGGGCCGAGGGCTGTAACTACCTGCTGGCCGTGGACACCGAGATGAACACCCCGGCTGGCTACGCCATCAGCAGCTGGGAAGCCGGCTACGGTGACATGAGCTTCGCCATGGATCTGGACACCATCAGGCTGATGCCGCACAACCCGGGGCAGGCCATGATCCAGTGCGACCTCACGGGCCATGACGGCCAGCTGATCCCGATGTCGCCGCGAGCCATGCTGCGCCGCCAGCTCGACCGGGCCCGGGACATGGGCTACCAGATGCTCACCGGCACCGAACTGGAGTTTTGCGTTTACAACACCAGCTACGAGGACGCCTGGGATGCCAACTACCAGAACCTGGAACCGGCGAACAAGTACAACGTGGACTACAACCTCCTGGGCTCCCAGCGCGTCGAGCCGTTGCTGCGGGAGATCCGCAACGCGATGTACGCGGCTGGCATGACCGTGGAGAACGCCAAGGGCGAGTGCAACCTCGGCCAGCACGAGATCGCCTTCCGGTTCAACGACGGCCTGATTACCGCTGACAACCACGTGGTCTACAAGCTCTCCTCCAAGCAGATCGCCCACCAGCAGGGCAAGTCCATCACGTTCATGGCCAAGCCCAACCAGCGCGAAGGCAGCTCCTGCCACATCCACATGTCCCTACGCGGCCTGGACGGCGAGCTGGTCTTCTGGGATCGGGAGCGGGGCACCCGCAGCGCCACCTACGACCACTTCATCGCCGGGGTGCTCAAGGGCATGCGTGAGATGTCCATCTTCTACGCCCCGAACATCAACTCCTACAAGCGCTTCGTCAAGGGCAGTTTCGCCCCCACCGCAGTGGCCTGGGGCATCGACAACCGTTCCTGCGCCGTGCGCCTGGTCGGCAGCGGTCAGTCCGCCCGGATGGAGAACCGGCTTCCCGGCGGGGACGTCAATCCCTATTTGGCGCTGTCGGCGATGCTGGCTTGTGGTCTGTACGGCATCGAGCACCAGCTGGAGTTGGAACCCATGATGGAGGGCAACGCCTACGAGTCCGACGCCCCCGTGGTGCCCTCGACGATGCGCGAGGCCCGGGACCTGCTGGCCGGTTCCGAGCTGGCCCGTGAAGTTTTCGGGGAAAAGGTTGTGGAGCACTACGTGCACTACGCCGATGTGGAGCTGGATGCCTTTGAGGCCGCCGTCACTGACTGGGAGCTGCGCCGTGGTTTCGAACGTCTCTGAGACGACCGGGGCAGCACCCGGCTACCGGCCTCGCATTGCCCTGACGACTTACTACCAGGAGGGCTCCTGGGGGGTGTGGAACTCCATCGCGGCGATCGTGCCCGGAGCCTACGTGGAGGGCGTGGTCGCGGCCGGGGGCACCCCCGTGCTGCTGCCTCCGGTCGGGACCGATCCCAGTGTGCTGGAGCTGGTGGACGGGCTGATCGTGATCGGTGGAGTCGACGTCGATCCGCAGTTTTACGGCGCCGATCGGCATGAGCGAACATTCTCGCAGCCGTCCCGGGACGAGCACGATATCGCTCTCACTCGGGCCGCACTGGAGCAGGGCCTGCCGCTGTTCGCGATCTGCCGCGGTGCACAGATCCTCAATGTGGCCCTGGGCGGCACCCTGATCCAGCACCTGCCCGACGTCAACGAGAATGCCGCCCAGTACCAGCCCGGGCCTGGCCAGTACGGGCGTGTCGAGTTCACCACTGAGCCCGGCAGCCGCTGCGCACAGTTGCTGGGCGAGACGGCGGAGTCCCCGTGCTACCACCACCAGGCCCTGGAGACGGTGGCCGACGGGCTGGTGGTCACCGCCCGCGCCGCGGACGGCACCATCGAGGCCGTCGAGACCACCACCGAGAGCTGGACCCTCGGGGTCCAGTTCCACCCCGAGGAGAACCGGAAGGACCCCCGTCTCTTCGAGGGGTTCATCGACGTCGCCCGCCGCTTCGCCCACGAACGGGACGCCGGCCACCGCACCGACCACGACCGAAAGGACGCGTTGCTCCCATGACTGTCACCGAGATCATCAATCCCGCCACCGAAGAGGTCATCGACACCATCGAAATGGCATCTCTGCAGCAGACGGATGCCGCCATCGACCGCGCCCAGCGGGCCTTCGAGACCTGGCGTACCGTCGCCCCGGCCGACCGGGCCCGGCTGCTGCGCCGCTTCGCCGATGCGGTGGACGCCGATCTGGAGAACCTCGCAGCCCTGGAGGTCCGCAACGCCGGGCACACCATCGGCAACGCCCGGTGGGAGGCCGGCAACGTCCGCGACGTGCTCACCTACTACTCCGGGGCCCCGGAGCGGCTTTCGGGCCGCCAGATTCCGGCCCCCGGCGGGGTCAACATCACCTTCCACGAGCCGCTGGGCGTGATCGGGGTGATTGTGCCCTGGAACTTCCCGATGCCGATCGCCGCCTGGGGCTTCGCTCCGGCCCTGGCTGCGGGCAACACCGTGGTGCTCAAGCCGGCGGAGATCACCCCGCTGACCGCCATCCGCCTGGGCGAGCTGGCCCTGGAGGCCGGGCTTCCCGAGGGCGTGCTCACTGTGCTCCCCGGTAAGGGCTCAGTGGTGGGAGAGCGCTTCGTGACCCACCCGACCGTGCGCAAGGTCGTGTTCACCGGCTCTACCGGAGTGGGCAAGCGCATCATGGCCGGCTGCGCGGACCAGATCAAGCGCATCACCTTGGAGCTGGGGGGTAAGAACTCCAACATCATTTTCGCCGACGCTGACCTCGAGCAGGCCGCCGCCACCACTCCCGGCGGAGCCTTCGACAACGCCGGACAGGACTGCTGCTCCCGCTCCCGGGTGCTGGTGCAGCGCTCCGTGCTGGACCGCTACCTGGAGCTGCTGGAGCCAGCCGTGCGGGACTTCACCTGCGGCGACCCGCGGCAAGAGGCCACCCACATGGGCCCCTTGGTCTCGGCCGCCCACCGGGAGAGCGTGTCGTCCTTCCTGGACGACGACGCCCCCATCGCCTTCCAGGGCTCTGCCCCGACAGGCCCCGGGTACTGGTTCCCGCCGACCGTGCTCACCCCCTCGTCGGATTCGCGGGTGTTCCAGGAGGAGATTTTCGGCCCCGTGCTCGCCGTGGTCCCCTTCGAGGACGAGGCCGAAGCGATCCGTCTGGCCAACAACACCGAATACGGGCTGTCCGGGTCCATCTGGACCCGCGACGTCGGACGCGCCCTGCGCGTCTCCCGCGGGGTGGAGGCCGGCAACCTGTCGGTGAACACCCACTCCTCGGTGCGCTACTGGACCCCCTTCGGAGGGTTCAAGCAGTCCGGGTTCGGCCGTGAACTGGGCCCCGACGCCACCGAGGCCTTCACCGAGACCAAGAACGTCTTCATCGCCAGCACCTGAGCACCACCCCACTAACCCACATGTCGCAACGGCATGGAACCCACCCCTAAACACCAAGGAGAACTCATGGACGTCAACGCCCGCCGCCTGGTCGATCGCAGCGCTGTCATCACCGGTGGTGCCAGTGGCATCGGTCTGGCTACCGCCCGACGGATGGCCGCCGAAGGAGCCAACGTCGTCATCGCCGATATCGATCCGGTCACCGGTGAGAAAGCCGCCTCCGAGCTCGGCGGCCTGTTCGTCAAGGTTGACGTCACCAACCCCGAGGACGTCGAGAACCTCTACGCCGAAACTTACAAGGCCTTCGGATCGGTCGACATCACCTTCAACAACGCCGGCATCTCCCCCGCCGATGACGCCTCGATCCTCGACACCGGCATCGAGGCCTGGCGCAAGGTCCAGGAGGTCAACCTGACCTCCGTGTACTACTGCTGCAAGTACGCCATCCCCTACATGCAGAAGCAGGGCAAGGGCTCGATCATCAACACCGCATCCTTCGTCGCGGTGATGGGCGCAGCCACCTCGCAGATCTCCTACAGCGCCTCCAAGGGCGGTGTGCTGTCGATGAGCCGGGAGCTCGGTGTCGAGTTCGCCCGTCAGGGCATCCGGGTCAATGCCCTGTGCCCGGGACCGGTCAACACGCCCCTGTTGAAGGAGCTGTTCGCCAAGGACCCGGAAAAGGCTGCTCGCCGCCTGGTGCACGTGCCGCTGGGACGTTTCGCCGAGCCGGAGGAACTGGCCGCCGCCGTGGCCTTCCTGGCCAGCGACGACTCCTCGTTCATGACCGCCTCCACCTTCCTGGTCGACGGCGGCATCTCCGGGGCCTACGTCACCCCCCTTTGAGAAATACAGCCTCCCTTGCCGTCCGCCTTGTGGGGCGGACGGCGAGGGAGGCCCTCCCATGACTCCATGAACACCGGGTGAAAACCACCTCGACTGTTGTTCCTCACCGAGCGTCACGACTCGGTGGGCAACCCACTACCACCTTGTGCTCACCTCGAGCGCAAGTTCTGACCGCCCGCACCCGCCGCATCTCGTCGCCACCGTCTGGCGGCGGGCGTGGGCTTCCAACGCGATAGGTGAAGCACCGGGCCACCGCCTGAAAGCTTCCACCCATTACCCACCCCGGCCCTCACATCATGGGGCAGGGGTGGGCCGAATACCTGGTCCGCTAACTGACGGATCCACGAGGTTCGGCTACTCAAACCTTTCTCTCCAGGCCACCGCCGGAGGGTTGACCGCCAACTTGATGAGGAGTGGAACAGCATGCGGCAACTCGCACACCGGCTCGACCGGCTGGGCACCGAAACGGCCTTCAGCGTCGCCCAGGGGTCAAGCCCCTCGGAGTGGTGTAGCGATCTTTCATGTAGGGGTCAGGCGGTGAGGGCTGTCAGGGGGTCGGTGGTCACCTCGCTTCCGGTGTTCGCGACGGTGGTGAGCCGGCAGCGGGTGAGGAC
>NZ_RBLN01000290.1:0-2341 GCF_003989405.1 Micrococcus sp. HSID17227
ACCGAGAACACAAGCCGGTATATCTGCGATTCGACAATCGCCCACTCGCCAGCTTAGGGATCGCGTTTCATGTGAAACGAGTGGACCCTACGGGATGCATGTGAGGGTTCTGATGATTGCAGCGGCACGTCACCGCCGTCGAGCTCGACCCGACGGCGGCCGACTGGGCCCGGCGGAACCTCGCCCCGCGCGGGGTCGACCTGCGACAAGGTGATGCCCTTGTCGCATGCCCCGACCTCGAGGGCCGCGTGGACGTCGTCGTGAGCAACCCGCCCTATGTGCCCGAGGCCGAGGTGCCCGCCCAACCGGAGGCCCGACTGGACCCGGCGCGGGCGCTCTACGGCGGGGACACGCCCGGGCTGCGGATCCCGCGGGCCATCGCGCACCGGGCGGCGGGCCTGCTCGCCCCGGGCGGCCTGTTCGCCATGGAGCACCACGAGACGCAGGGCCCGGCCCTCTTGTCCGCCCTCGGTGCGGACCCCCGGTTCACGGGCGAACGAGTCCACCAGGACCTCACCGGACGGGACCGGTTCCTGACGGCGCGCCGGTCCGGCGAAGCCGCGGCGGGCGCGGAGGTGGAAGAATGACCGACGTGAGTGACTTCATCGACGTCTCGGATCCGGCCGCCCTCGAGGATGCCGTGGCCCGCGCCCGCGAGGTCCTCGCGGACCGCGGCTGCGTGGTCCTGCCCACGGACACCGTCTACGGCATCGGAGCGGACGCGTTCTCCCCGCTGGCCGTGGCCGTGCTGCTGGCCGCCAAGGGCCGTGGCCGCACCATGCCGCCGCCCGTGCTCATCGCGGACCGCCGCGTCATGGCGGGCCTCGCGTACGACGTGCCGGAGGAGGCCGAGGCCCTCGCCGAGCGCTTCTGGCCCGGCGCCCTCACGCTCATCCTCAAGTCCCAGCCCACGCTGACGTGGGACCTCGGCGAGACCCGCGGCACCGTCGCCCTGCGCGTCCCCGACGACGAGGTGGCCCGCGAGCTGCTCTACGCCGTCGGCCCCATGGCCGTCTCCAGCGCGAACCGCACCGGCATGGACGCCGCCACCACCGCCGACGCCGCCCGCTCGATGCTGGGGGAGTCCGTGGCCCTCTACCTCGACGCCGGCCCCCGCGAGAGCCGGGATCCCTCGACGATCGTGGACTGCACCGTCACCCCGTTCCGCGTGGCCCGGCAGGGCTCCGTGCCCCTGGAGGAGCTGCGCGCGGTGGTGCCGGACCTGCTCGCCGAGGGCGAGGAGCCGCCGGTCGCCGCCGAGCGGATCGCGGCCGCCGACGACGCCGCCGCGGCGCGTCCCGCCGACCGGGAGGCCTGACCGGCCGCCATGCGCGCGTATCTCGTCATGGTCATGGTCACGGCCGTCGCCTGCGGGTCCCTGACGCCCCTCATGCGCCGGCTCGGGCTGCGCGCGCGCGTGTTCACCCCGCTGCGCCAGCGGGACGTGCACCGGCACCCCGTGCCGAAGCTGGGCGGCGTGGCCATGGCCGCGGCCGTGCTGGTGGGATTCGCCGTCGGGGGAGTCGTGCCGTTCCTCCAGGGGATCTACGCGGACGACGCCGCGATGCGCGGGCTCCTGGTTGCCGTCGCCGTCGTGCTCGTCGTGGGCATCGCCGACGACATGTGGGACCTGCGCTGGTGGGTGAAGATGGCCGGCCAGGTGCTGGCCGGACTCGCGGTGGCCCTGGGCGGGATCCGCATCGAGGCGATGCCGGTGGGCTGGATCCCGGTGGGGAACGAGACCACGCAGGTCATCCTCACGGTGTTCGCCGTGGTGCTGACGATGAACGCGATCAACTTCGTGGACGGTCTGGACGGCCTGGCGGCGGGCGTCGCGCTGATCGGCGGCTCGGCCTTCTTCGTCTACTCGTATCTGCTGACGCGGACCATCAACCAGTTCGACTACGCCAACCTCGCCACCCTGCTCATGGCCCTGCTCGTCGGCGCGTGCGTGGGCTTCCTGCCGTGGAACCTGTCCCCGGCCCGCATCTTCATGGGCGAGGTGGGGGCCATGCTCATCGGCCTGCTGATGGCGGCGGCCGCGGTCGCCGTGACCGCCGACGTGAACGCCCTGGACGGGATGCGCTTCCGCAACGTCCCCGCCTACATGCCCATCCTGCTGCCCGTCGCCGTCCTCGCCCTGCCGCTCGCGGACCTCGCCCTGGCCGTGCTGCGGCGCACGGCCAAGGGCACCAGCCCCTTCTCGGCGGACCGCGGGCACCTGCACCACAAGCTCGTGGACGGCGGCTACACCCAGGCGCAGGCCGTCGCGCTGCTCTGGCTCTGGGCGTTCCTCGTGGCCTGGGGCGCGGTGTCCCTGAACTTCGTGGACCCCATGATC
>NZ_RBLN01000291.1:0-217 GCF_003989405.1 Micrococcus sp. HSID17227
TAAAAAAAAAAAACACAACTCATTATAGTTACGACCTCTTATCGTCGGTCATTATCTATTTTACCAATTTCATGTTATGCGTTGTCTCCTCACCAGCTACCAGAGTGATTTTCACTCTATGTTAGACCCCCACTCACTACGTTGCCACGCATTGACGACAGGCTGTACAACGCATCCACTCTCGTATGTGACTCTACGCCTTGTACACTTTAAGATC
>NZ_RBLN01000292.1:0-2435 GCF_003989405.1 Micrococcus sp. HSID17227
GCCGCGGCCACGGCCCGGTGCACGGCGTTCGGGCCCAGGCCGAGCCAGCCGGCCAACTCCCGCTCGTAGCCCGGGCGCAGGACGGCGTCCTTGATCCCCGCCACGATCGGCGCCGCGTGGCGCAGGGCGCCGGCGCGGCCCTCCACGGTGTTCAGGTCGTAGTCCTTCAGCCCCGCCCGGATCGCGAATTCGAAGAGCGGCCGCCGCGAGGCGATGAGCGCGCGCACGGCCTCGTCGCCCTTCTGCATGCGCAGGTCGCACGGGTCCATGCCGCTGGGCTCCACGGCCACGAACGTCTTGGCGAGGAACCGGTGGTCCTCGTCGAACGCCTTGAGGGCGGCCTTCTGCCCGGCCTCGTCGCCGTCGAAGGTGAAGATCACCTCGCCGCCCGTGCCGTCGTCGGAGATCAGGCGGCGGGCCACCTTGATGTGGTCCGCGCCGAACGCGGTGCCGCACGTGGCCACGGCCGTGCCGACGCCGGCCAGGTGGGCCGCCATCACGTCCGTGTAGCCCTCGACGAGCACCAGCTGGCGTTCCTTGGCGATCGTGCGCTTGGCCAGGTCGATGCCGTAGAGCACCTGGGACTTCTTGTAGAGCGGCGTCTCGGGGGTGTTCAGGTACTTGGGGCCGGGATCGTCGTCGTAGAGCTTGCGGGCGCCGAAGCCGATGGTCGCGCCGGTCATGTCCCGGATGGGCCAGAGCAGGCGGCCGCGGAACCGGTCGTACAGGCCGCGCTGTCCCTCGGACACCAGCCCGGAGGCGCGCAGCTCCTCGTCCCGGAAGCCGCGCTGCCGGAGGTGGTCCAGCAGATGCGACCACCCCTGCGGGGCGTACCCGAGGCCGAACTGCACCGCGTGCTCCTGCGTGAACCCGCGCTGGGTGAGGAAGTCGCGGGCGGCCTGGGCCTCGGGCGAGCCGAGGGCCCGACGGAAGAACTCGTCCGCCACCTTGTTCGCCTCGAACAGGCGACGACGGCGCCCCGTCTCCGCCTTGTCCGGGCCGGTGCCGCCGTCCTCGTAGTGCAGCTCCACCCCCACCCGGGACGCCAGTCGCTCCACGGTCTCCATGAACGTGGTGTGTTCAAGTTCCATGAGGAAGCTGATGACGTCCCCGTGCGCGCCGCATCCGAAGCAGTGATAGGTGCCCACGCCGGGGCGCACGTGGAACGACGGCGTCCGCTCGTCGTGGAACGGGCACAGCCCCTTGAACGAGCCCACGCCCGCCGAGCGCAGGGTGACGAACTCCTCCACCACGGCCTTCAGGTCCGTGCGCTCGCGGACGAGGTCGATGTCCTTGCGCACGATCAGTCCAGCCATGCGGACCATTCTAGGGACGGGGCGGGGCGGTCAGCCCCGAGCGGAACCGCCCTGCGTGGATGGCTCGGTCTCCGCTGCGGCCTGTGCAGGACCGGTCCCTGCCGCGCGGGACGCTTCGGTCCGCGCCGCGTCCACTCCCTCGGACGCGGGGCGCCCGGTGGCGGGGTCGATGACGGGCAGTGCGCCGGTGGCCGCCTCGACCAGCGGATGGAACAGCGCGGCCGACGCCAGGCCGCCGTGACGGCGGCGCGCCGAGGACACGAACGAGAGGCTCATGTCGCCCACCATAGCCACCCGGGACCGTGATTCCGGTCACGGTAAGGCAACATTCTGGGCGGTCAGGTCACGGTTCGACCCGCGCCCGCCCCCGCGGACTGCCCGTGCAGCGGCAGCAGCCGGGGCACCAGGCGGACGAGGCTCACCATCGCCCCGAGCTCCACGAGCGTCTGCGTCACCACCACGAGCGGGGCCGGGTCCAGGCTCGCCGGCAGGGCCAACGCCAGCGGCAGCACGACCAGGGAGTTCCGCGTCGCGCCCGAGGACACGAGCGCTCGTCCTGCGGGCACATCGAGGCGCGCCCACCGCGCAGCCACCACACCGAGGGCCACCATCACGACGGCGAACGCCACGAACAGGGGCACGACGGCGGCCAGCGCGGGCAGCCGTTCCCCCACCCCGCGGATCTGCGAGGCGACCACCGTGAACAGCGTGACGACCATGAGCGGGACCATCGCCACCGTGAACCCGCGCACCACCCCGGCCGCCGTGTCCCGCACCCCACCGCGGCCGCGCACCGCACCCCACTGGAGCAGCGCCGCGAGCGCGAGCGGCACCAGAATCAGCATGACCAGAGCACGGACGAAGGGCCCGACGTCGACCGCGGCCACCGCCGCCCCGCCCGCGAGTGCGGTGAACGCGATGACGTAGTCCACGCACGGGGCCAGCAGCACGAGGAGCACGCCCACGAGCAGCGCGTCGTCGTGGGCCACGAACCGGCTCAGCCCGAACACCACCGCCGGCACCACCACGAAGTTCAGGACCAGCAGTGCCCCGAGGAACCTGCCGTCCCGCAGCCCCGCGCCCAGCGCGGCGAACGGCACCGCCAGGAACGCAGGGGCA
>NZ_RBLN01000293.1:0-2272 GCF_003989405.1 Micrococcus sp. HSID17227
TACGCCGAGGCTGCGGGGAAGGCCGCCGAGGCCATCCGCACCAAGTCCCCGACCGCCGTCGCCGTGGCCCACGAGGCCCAGCGCCGACTGGCCGCGCGCGGGGCGGACCTGACCGTGGCCGACGCGCTGCGCCAGGAGTTCACGATCGGCACCCACCTGATGCGCGAGCCGGACATGGCCGAGGGCATCCGCGCGCTGCTCGTGGACAAGGACAAGGATCCGACGTGGAGCCCGGCCCGGCTCGAGGACGTCTCGGCCGAGGACGTGGCCGGGCACTTCGAGCCCGTGTCCGGGGTGGACCCGCTGCAGCTCGGCTGAGCCCGCCCCGACGGACTGCGCCCCGTGGTCACGTGCGGTGACCGCGGGGCGCCGTGCTGTGCGGGCGACCGGGCAGGCCCCCGGCGTCAGCCGATCAGGCCGCGACCCACGATCATGCGCATGATCTCGTTGGAGCCCTCGAGGATCCGGTGCACGCGCAGGTCCCGGACGAGCTTCTCCACGCCGTACTCGTGCAGGTAGCCGTAGCCGCCGTGCAGCTGCAGGGCGGTGTCGGCGGCCTCGTAGCCGGACTCGGTGGCCACGAGCTTGGCCATGGCGCACAGGCGCACGGTGTCCGGGTCGTTGCGGTCCAGGGCGTCCGCGGCGCGCATGAGCATCGTGTGGGCGGTCTCCAGCTTCACGGACATGTCCGCGAGCTCGAAGACGAGGGCCTGCTTGGTGGTGAGCGGCTCGCCGAACGCGCTGCGCTCCTTGAGGTAGCGGGTGGCCTTGTCCAGGGCGGCCAGGCCGCCGCCGATCGAGCAGGCGCCGATGTTCAGGCGGCCGCCGTTGAGGCCCTTCATGGCGATGCGGAAGCCGTCGCCCTCCTCGCCGAGGCGGTCGGCCACGGGCACGCGGACGTCCTCGAAGATCACCTGGCGCGTGGGCTGGGTGTGCCAGCCCATCTTCTTCTCGTTGGGGCCGAAGGACAGGCCGGGGGTGTCCTTGTGGACCACGACGGCGGAGATCCCCCGGGCGCCCGTGTCCGCGGTGCGGCACATGACCACGTAGTAGCCGGAGGAGCCGGCGCCGGAGATGAACTGCTTGACGCCGTTGAGGACGTAGTGGTCGCCGTCGCGGACGGCGCGGGTCTTCAGCGCGGCCGCGTCCGAGCCGGCGCCGGGTTCGGTGAGGCAGTAGCTGGCCAGGTGCTCCATGCCCACGAGGTCGGGGATCCAGCGGGCGCGCTGCTCGTCGCTGCCGAAGGAGTCGATCATCCAGGCGACCATGTTGTGGATGGAGATGTAGGCGGCGAAGGCCGGGTCCGCCTTGGCGAGCTCCTCGAAGATCAGGATCGCGTCCGTGCGCGCCAGGCCGGTGCCGCCGTGCTCCTCCCCCACGTAGATGCCGCCCAGGCCGAGCTCGCCGGCCTCGGCGAGGACGTCCACCGGGAAATGCTACTCGGCGTCCCAGTCGAGGGCGTGCGGGGCGACGCGCTGCTCGGCGAAGTCGCGGACGGCGTCGACCAGGGCCTTCTGGTCGTCGGTGATGGGGAACATGGGTTCGTCCTCCTGGGGCTCGGGCCGGCCGCGCGGGCGGTCCACGACGGGGTGGTGCGGGGGTGACACCGCGGGCGGCGACAGGGTGTGACTGTCATCACCATGATAATAGGACATCCAATGATCAGCCGTGTCGCCGCCGGGCCGTGGGCTAGCGTGCTCCCCGTGCAGACCACCACCAGCCCCACCGCGGACTCGCCCACCGGCCCCCGCTCCCACCCCTCCGGCCGCACGGAACAGCTGTTCGGCATCCGCCGCCACGCGCTGATGACCGAGCGGGACGGCGCCCTCAACCCTGCCGCGTTCGAGGTCGGCCCATGGTGCCTCGACCTGGACGGCCGGCCCACCGGCGCGGCGGCCACCGTGATCATGGACAACGCCACCGCGGTGGCCGTGCACCACGCGGCCCGGGACATCGAGACCGTGGTCACCACCGAGCTGCAGGTCAACGTGCTCGGCCCGCTGCCCGCCTTCGACGCGGCGGCGGTCACGGCCGGGGACGAGGACGGCCCGCTGCTGGAGTGCTGGACCCGCCCGCTGGCCTGGGATGCCGGCGGCGGCGTGGCCCGCGCGTGGCTCGAGGACGCGGACGGGCGTCGCGTCGTCGAGGCGACCGGCTGGTTCCAGTCGGTGCCCGCCGGAGCGCCGGAGCGGATGGCCGCGTTCGTCGCCGCCGGACGGCTGCCCCGCGGGGCCGAGACCCGCGTGCCCATGCCGGGGCTGCTGGCCGCCCC
>NZ_RBLN01000294.1:0-2310 GCF_003989405.1 Micrococcus sp. HSID17227
TTGGCCACCGCCGGGCAGCAGGTGTTCAACGCCCGTCAGACCACGGCCTACGGCACCGCCATCCCGGCGACCCTGGTCAACTTCACCGCCGGCGTCCTCTTCCTCGGGATCGTGTGGGGCGGGATCGCCCTGGCCTCCGGCCACGGCATGCCCGCGCTGCCGCACGACTGGCGGCTCTACCTCGGCGGCCCGCTGGGGTGCGTGTTCATCGGGGTGGGCGCCATGGTCGTCCCGCGCCTGGGCGTCTTCGCCGCCACCCTCGGTCTGGTCTCGGGCAACCTCCTGGGCTCCCTCGTGGTGGACCTGGTGGCCCCCACCGACGGATCCACGGTCACCACGACGACGGTGCTGGGCACCCTGGGCGCCCTCGCCGCCGTCGCGCTCGCGTCCTGGCCTGCGCGGCGCCGATAGCGCCGCCCGCGGCGGCAGGCCGCCGTCACCGCGCGGGACTCAGGCGCGGGCCACGGTCCCTCGCCGCCCATGTCGGCGTCCGTGCATCACGAAGTAGTACCCGGCGGCGATCACCAGCACGCCCGCCAGGGCCGCGTACATGGCGCCGTAGCCGGCCGAGGCCACGAGCCCGCCGAGGAGCACGGGGCCCAGGCCCAGCCCCACGTCCGCGAACAGCATGAGGGTGGAGATGCCGGCGCCGAGCTGATGGGAGGGCACCGCGTTCACGGCGATCGCCTGGGCCGCGGGCATGAGCGTGCCGTAGCCGAGGCCGCTCAGCGCCCCGGCCAGCACCACCTGCCAGTCGCGCGTGGCGAAGGCCAGCACCAGGAGCGCGGCCGTGAAGCAGAGGAGTGCGGGGTAGACGACGGCGTCGTCCCCCCGGCGGTCCTGCAGGGTGCCCAGGGTGAGGCGCATGACGAGCATCGCCGCGGCGTAGGCCAGGAAGAAGAGGCCGGCGCCGGCCGTGAGCCCGCGCTCCACCGAGTAGGCGTTCAGGTAGGTGAGGATCCCGGCGTAGCTCAGGCCCACCAGCAGCATGAAGCCGCTGATCGGCAGCACCGCCGGGTGCAGCACGGAGCGCAGGCGGAAGCCCACCGCGGGGGCGGGGTGCTCCAGGGGGACCTCGCCGGCGGCGCGCTCGCCGTCGACGCCCGCCGCGGCGGGCGCCTCGCGCACCAGCAGGCCCAGCACGAGGCTGACCACCGTGATCCCCAGAGTCGCCCGGAACAGCCACGCGTAGCCGATGGAGCCGGCGAGGAACAGCCCCAGGGCGGGTCCGATCGCGGTGGCCAGGGTGGTGCCCAGCGCGAGATGGCCGGTGGCCTCCGCGCGTCGCCCGTCGGGGATGGCCGCCTGAGCCAGGGCCATGACGGCGGTGCTCGCGAAGGCGTAGCTGGCGCCGTGGAGCATGCGCACCGCCACGAGGGCCGGCAGTGAGGAGGCGACGAGGTAGAGCGTGCAGGACAGCGCGACGGCGACCAGGGCCACCACCAGGACGCGGCGCTTGCCGAAGCGGTCCACCACGTGGCCGGTGACCACGCGGCTGAGGGTGGCGCCGATGACGAAGGCGCTCGAGGCCAGCCCCGCCCCGGCGTCCGAGGCGGCGAACTGCCGGACCGCGTACACGGCCATGGTGGTGACGAGGGCGTAGAACGCGAGGAACTGGAGGAAGGAGACCACCCAGGCGAGGACGAAGGTGGGCGAGGCGATGCGTTCCTGCTCGGCGATTTGCATGATGCAAAAGGTAGCATCGTTTGCATGATGCAATCACCTAAGGGGGCGTGGGCCGACCCGGTCCGCGGGATCATGTACGAGCACATGCTCCTGCTGCGGGTGGCCACGCAGGGGGTGGCCCCCTACGGCCGGTCGAGCGCGCTGGAGCGCAGCGCCACCGTGCTGCTTGCCCGCCTGGAGGCGGGCGGGGCCATGAGCGTCGCCGAGCTGGCCGAGGCCTTCGACCTCGACGTCTCCACCGTCCACCGGCAGGTGGCCGCCGCCATGAAGGCCGGCCTCGTCGAGCGGGTGGCGGACCCCGACGGCGGTTCCGCCCGGCTGCACCGCCCCACGGAGGAGGGGCGCGCCCGCCTCGCCGCGGAGCTGAGCTCCCGCGCGGACAACGTGGCGCAGATCGTCTCCTCCTGGCCAGCCGAGGACGTCGTCGAGTTCAGCAGGCTCCTGCGGCGTTTCAACGAGGGGGCGGAGGAGCGCCGGGGTCACCCGTGGCCCCGGCCGCAGACGGGCCCCGGTGCGGAGGACCCCCGGCCCTGAGCTCCTCGCCCGCCGGCTCGTCCATGCGGCCGGGCTCCGCTATCGGGTCAGTGCGAGGCCCGAGAATGACCTCCGTCGCACTGCCGACCT
>NZ_RBLN01000295.1:0-2424 GCF_003989405.1 Micrococcus sp. HSID17227
AAGCATAAGACTGCCTACGTGGTTTCTGAAGGTGGCTGGGGTTCAGACCTGTGCTCTTCCGAACTAGGGGCCGGCCCTTGGCCTCGGCCGTGAGGGCCACGAGCACGGGCGTGCCCGCCGCGTTGCCGCCGGCCGACTCGATCCGGGCGCGCAGGTCCAGCGCGAGGGAACGCAGCTGGTCCCCGGCCACGTCGCCGGCGTGGTGGGCCAGCACCCGCACCGACGTCCCACCGGACGTCGTGACGTCCTGGGCCTGCCCGGCGAGCTGTCCGGCCTGGGCCTGCAGCGCCTGGGCCCGCAGCTCCGCGACCTGCTTCTCGGCCGCCTTGAGCCGGTCCAGGGTGGCGCCGATGCGGTCCTTGAGCTCCTCGGCCGGGGCCTTGAACATCTCCGAGAGCTCGGAGACGAGGGTGCGCTCCGCGGCGAGGTGGCGGAACGAGTCCAGGCCGACGAGGGCCTCGACGCGGCGGTTGCCCGAGCCCACGGACTGCTCGCCGAGCAGGGTCAGCGAGCCGATCTGCGCGGTGCGGCCCACGTGGGTGCCGCCGCACAGCTCGCGGGACCAGGCGCCGTCGATCTCCACGACGCGCACCCGGTCGCCGTACTTCTCGCCGAACAGGCTCATCGCGCCGAGTGCGCGCGCCTCCTCGAGGCTCATCTCCTGGGTGAGCACGGCGTGGTCGTCGCGGATGGCGATGTTCACCACGTCCTCGACCTCGGAGCGGGCCCCGGCCGAGAGCGCCTCGGCCCAGCGGAAGTCGAAGCGCAGGTAGCCCTCCTTGTTGAAGGAGCCGGACTGGGTGGCCTCGGGGCCGAGGATCTGGTGCAGTGCGGCGTGCACCAGGTGGGTGCCGGAGTGGGCCTTCTCGCCGTCGAGGCGGCGCTGCAGGTCGATCGCGCCGAGGGCCTGCGCGCCGGCGGCGACCTCGCCGTCGAGGACCTTGACCCTGTGCACGGACAGCCCCTTCACGGGGGCCTGCACGTCGAGCACCTCGAGGCGGAAGCCGTCGCCGGTGATCAGGCCGGTGTCCGCGGCCTGGCCGCCGGACTCCGCGTAGAACGGCGTGGCGTCCAGGACGAGCTCGAGCTCCGTGCCGGCGCCGGCGGACGCGACCTCCTCGCCGTTCTGCAGCAGGCCGCGCACCACGGACTCGGTGGTGTGCTCGGTGTAGCCGGTGAAGTGGGTCTGGCCCTCGGCGCGCAGGCGCTGGTACACGGCGGTGTCCGTGTGGCCGGCCTTCTTGGCCTTGGCGTCCGCGCGGGCGCGGTCGCGCTGCTCGGCCATGAGGGCGCGGAACCCGGCCTCGTCCACGGCGACGCCGGCCTCCTCCGCGATCTCCAGCGTCAGCTCGATCGGGAAGCCGTAGGTGTCGTGCAGCTCGAACGCGTCCGGGCCCGCGATGCCGCCGCCCGCCGAGCGGGCCTGGCCCACCGCGGCGTCGAGGCGGGCCGTGCCCGCGGCGATGGTCCGCAGGAACGCCTTCTCCTCGGCGTAGGCGATCCGGGAGATGCGCTCGAACTCGTCCGCGACCACCGGGTAGGTGCCCTTCATCGCGTCCCGGGAGACCGGCAGCAGCTCAGGGAAAACGGGCTCGGTGACGCCCATCAGGCGCAGGGCGCGGACGACGCGGCGGATGAGGCGGCGCAGCACGTAGCCGCGGCCCTCGTTGCCGGGGCGCACGCCGTCGCTGATCAGCATCAGGGCCGAGCGCACGTGGTCGGCCACCATGCGCAGGCGGACGTCGTCGTCGTAGTGCGGGTCGGCCGGGTCCTCGGTGGAGGTGTAGGAGCGGCCGGCCAGCTGCGCGGCGCGGTCGAGCACGGCGCGGACCTGGTCCGTCTCGTACATGTTCTCCACACCCTGGAGGATCATGGCGAGCCGCTCGAGGCCGAGACCGGTGTCGATGTTCTTGTGCTCGAGCTCGCCGGCGATGTCGAAGTCGTCCTTCGAGCGCACCGCGGAGAGGCGGTACTGCATGAACACGAGGTTCCAGATCTCGATGTAGCGGGTGTCGTCCGCGGCCGGGCCGCCGTCGACGCCGTACGCGGGGCCGCGGTCGTAGAAGATCTCCGAGCAGGGGCCGCCCGGGCCGGGCTGGCCGGTGTTCCAGTAGTTGTCGTCCTTGCCCATGCGCTGGATGCGCTCGGGACGGACGCCCACGTCCTCGCGCCAGATGCGCTCGGCCTCGTCGTCCTCGCGGTACACGGTGACCCAGAGGCGCTCGGGGTCCAGGCCGAAGCCGCCGTCCTCGACCGAGGACGTCAGCAGCTCCCAGGCCATCGGGATGGCCGTCTCCTTGAAGTAGTCGCCGAAGGAGAAGTTGCCGCACATCTGGAAGAAGGTGCCGTGGCGGACGGTCTTGCCGACCTCCTCGATGTCCGCGGTGCGGATGCACTTCTGCACCGAGACGGCGCGCGGGCTCG
>NZ_RBLN01000296.1:0-2336 GCF_003989405.1 Micrococcus sp. HSID17227
CCCCGGCGTTGCGGGCGCCGTCGATGGAGACGGTGGCCACCGGCACACCGGCGGGCATCTGGACGATCGAGAGCAGGGAGTCCATCCCGTCCAGGCTCTTGAGCTTCACGGGCACACCGATCACGGGCAGGGGGGTGACGGCGGCGAGCATCCCGGGCAGGTGGGCCGCGCCGCCCGCGCCGGCCACGATCACGCGGATGCCGCGCTCGTGCGCGCGGGCGCCGAACTCCACCATCTCGTGGGGCATGCGGTGCGCGGAGACCACGCCGACCTCGACGGGCACGTCGAGCTCGCGCAGGGCCTCGGCGGCCGCGCTCATCACGGGCCAGTCGGAGTCGGAGCCCATCACGACGGAGACGACCGGGGCGTCGTCCTGCAGGGGCTGGGCGGGGGACTGGGGCGTGGCGGTCATGGGCGGGCCTCCGTCTCGGTGCCGGTGGTGGGGGCGTCGTCGCGCAGCAGTGCGGCGGCGGACTCGGCGGTCCGCACGGCCTCCTCGAGGCTGAGGCCGTGGTCCGCGACGACGTTGACGTGACCGACCTTGCGGCCCGGGCGCACGTCCTTGCCGTAGAGGTGGACCTTGGCCTGCGGGTGGGCGGCGAGGGCCGCGACGCTGCCGGCGTGCAGGTCCTCGCGGGCGCCGCCGAGGACGTTCTTCATCACGACGCCGGCCCCGCGGGGGGCCGTCTCGCCCAGCGGCAGGTCGAGCACGGCGCGGACGTGCTGCTCGAACTGGCCGGTGACGGCGCCGTCCATGGACCAGTGGCCGGAGTTGTGGGGGCGCATGGCCAGCTCGTTCACCTGGAAGCCCGGGCCGACCCCCGGCGTCTCGAACAGCTCGACCGCGAGCATGCCGGTGACGTCCAGCTCCTCGGCGAGGCGGACGGCCGCGGCGGTCGCGGCCGCGGCGACGGCCGGGTCGAGGTCCTGGGCCGGGGCGACCACGAGGTCGCACACGCCGGCCACCTGGACCGAGTCGACGACGGGGTAGACGGCCACCTCACCGGAGGGGGTGCGCGCCACCTGCGCGGAGAGCTCACGGGAGAAGGGGACGAGGGCCTCGGCCAGCAGCGGGGCGATGCCGGCGCCGAGCCACGCGGCCAGGGTGCCGTCCGCGGCGGAGGTGCGGGCGTCGTCGGCGTCGTCGAGCTTGAGCACGCCCTTGCCGTCGTAGCCGCCGCGGGCGGTCTTGAGGATCATGGGCCAGCCGTGCTCGTCGCCGAAGGCGAGGACGGCCTCGAGGTCGTCGACCGGCGCCCACGCCGGGTTCGGCAGGCCCAGCCGCTCGACGGCGGCGCGCATGACCAGCTTGTCCTGGGCGTGCTGCAGCGCCTCGGGGCCGGGGCGCACGGCGACGCCGGCCTCCTGCAGGGCCCGCAGGTGCTCGGTGGGCACGTGCTCGTGGTCGAAGGTGACCACGTCCACCGTGGCCGCGAACGCGCGCAGGTCCGCCAGGTCCGCGTGGTCGCCGACCACGTGGGGGGCGACCTGGGCCGCTGACGCGTCCGGGGCCTCCGCGAGCACGCGGAAGGGCACGCCGAGCTCCGCGGCCGCGCCCGCCATCATGCGGGCCAGCTGCCCGCCACCGATCACACCGAGTCGAGGGGAAGTCACCCGCACAGGGTAGTCGGACCGGCTGAGAACTCCGTCACGGAGGGGCGGCCGACGCCGGATCCGAGGAGGTCGCGCGCCGGGGGCGCGGCTACAGTGTTCCCCAGCCCTGCGCGGGTCCGGCCCGCGTGCACACCCCCGTCCCGAACCGAGGAGTCCACGCCCATGCTGTCCGATCTCTGGGGCCGCCTGACCGGGATGGCCTCCCTGCTGTGGCGGGAGGTGGCCAAGTTCGGCACCGTCGGTGCGGCCGCGTTCGTGGTGGACTCGCTCGTCTTCTGGTGGATGATGACCGGCCCGCTCGAGGGGTCCAACGTCAAGGCCAAGATCGTGGGCGGCGTCGTCGCCACCCTGTTCAGCTGGGTCGCCAACCGCTACTGGACGTTCCGGGACAAGCGCTCCTCGAACAAGACGCGCGAGCTCGTGATGTTCCTGATCATGAACGCGATCGGGCTGGGGATCCAGGCCGGCTGCGTGGCGATCGCGCAGTACCTGCTGGGCGTGACCGACCCGACCGGCCTGTTCATCGCCGGCAACGTGATCGGCCTGTTCTTCGGCACCGTGTTCCGCTACTTCGCCTACCGGTTCTGGGTGTTCAAGGAGAAGCTGGACGTGGAGCCCGGCTTCGCCAACGACCTCGCGATCATCACCGGTCAGATGCCCGTGCTGCGCGACGAGCAGCTGCACCCGCACGGCCGGCACCGCGCCCCCGACGCCGGGGTCTG
>NZ_RBLN01000297.1:0-2398 GCF_003989405.1 Micrococcus sp. HSID17227
TGAGCAGTGCGCGAGGAGCTGGGCTTGCCCCATTCGGCACCGACCACCGCGTCGGCATCCGCGGACAGCAAGGTGTTGATCATGGTCTGCAGCAGATGGCGCATCATGTCCGGGGACGCTTCAGACAGGGCTTCTCCGAGCAGGCCGGCAGGGTCGAGAATATGAGGAGCGGTCATCGTGATGACTCCATTCGAGGATTCTGTGGAAGGTTGACTCGACGGATCACACGGTGGCCGCGACCACGTCTGAGACGACACGCCCGACCACCGGGCGCTACACCACTATGCGGGACTCAACTCCTGCGGGGCGGGGCCCACTCGTCTCATCTCAGCCCGGTACGGATGTCAAGAACCTCATGACCCACAACACCTAGGCCCGGGGTGGGCCCCGGCAAGAGTGCTGTGGTGTCCCGCCGAGGGGTGCCGTCGCCTCCGCTTCCGGTGTCCGCGGCAGTTCCTAGAATGGGCGACATGAGCACCGAGCCGACCCCCTCGTCCGCCACCCCCGAGACCGAGTCCGCCGCGCCGTCGTCGTCCGGGCTGCCGCAGGCCGCCCCGCAGGCGGCGTGGCCCGAGCGCGTGGAGACCGGCGAGCACCAGGTGTCCTACCGGGCCACCGTGGCCGCGCCGGCGCACGAGCTGTGGGCGATGCTCGCGGACCCGCACCGCCATCACGAGGCGGACGGGTCCGGGACCGTGCGGCCGAAGGTGAGCGGGCCGCACCGGCTGGCCGTGGGCGACCGGTTCCGCGTGGCCATGCGGAAGTACGGGGTGCCGTACACGATGACGCTGACCGCCACCGCCGTGGACGAGGACGAGCTCGTGGAGTGGGCCCACCCGGGCGGACACCGGTGGCGCTGGGCGTTCCAGGACAACGGGGACGGCACCACCGAGGTCACCGAGACCTTCGACTACTCGTGGGCCCGGCCGGCCGTGCGCCGCGCGTACGAGCTGCTGCGCGTGCCGGCGGACAACGGGCGGGGCATCCAGTCGAGCCTCACGCGGCTGGCGGGCCGCCACCTCTGAACCGACCGCGTCTCCGCACTTTCGTTCGGGAAACGGCGGCGTGTCGGCGCACTTTCGTGCGGGAAAAGGTCAGCCCTCGCGCCGTTTCCCGAACGAAAACGCGCTGACGACCGCCGTTTCCCGAACGAAAGCGGGGGGGGTGCGGGGGTCAGACGGCGGACCAGTGGGTCGCGGCCGGCAGCTGCGCCAGGTGCGGGGTGACGAGCGCACGCCACGCGAGGAACGAGTCGGACTCGCGGAAGGCCACGGTGTGGTCCTCGAGCGTGCGCCAGCCGATCAGCAGCCGGTAGCGCGCCGGGTCCTCCACCTGCCGGGACAGCGCGAAGGACGTCGCGCCCCCGTCCCGGAACAGCGGCTCGGCCTCGGCGACGGCGGCCTCGAACGCCGCCTCCGCCCCCGCCGCCACGTGCAGCTCCACCGACTCGATGACCGGACCGGCCGTCGTCGCGCCCTGCCCGGCGCTCACGCGTGCACCCGCGGGCTCGTGGAGTGGCCGGTGAACCAGGCTGCGAGCTGGCCGTCCGCCTCGATGCCGACCTCGATCATGCGGTCGCGACCGAACTCCACCGACTGGCGGGCGGTCGCCACGAGGTGCGCGCCGAGCCTGGCGGGCGCCACGTAGGTGATCTCGGCGCGCCGGGTGACGGGGGCGGCGCCGAAGGTCGCCACGCAGTACGCCAGCGCCGAGTCCGCGAGGTGGAACAGGAAGCCGCCGTGGCAGATCTCGTGGGAGTTCACCATGTCCGCGGTGACGTCGCGGTGCAGCACCACGCGGCCCTCGGCCACCTCGCCGAGGGTAACGCCGTGCTCGCGCACCGCGGGGTCGTTCGCGTAGATCTCCTCGAGGCGGGCGAGGATCTCGTCCCGGCTCTGGCCGGACGAGCTCTGGGGGGTCTCAGTCATGGGCCCATTGTGTCGCAGGTCGCGCCGCCCCGCGCCTAGGGTGGCGGCGTGACGCAGACCACCTCCACCCCCGCGCGCCTCCGCGCCCGCGACGGCTTCGTGCTCGCGGCCCGCCACTTCGCCCCCACGACGGCGCCCCAGGCCCGGCCCGCCGGCGCGGTGGTGATCGCCCCCGCGACCGGGGTGAAGGCCACGTACTACCGGCGCTACGCCGAGTTCCTCGCCGGCCACGGGTTCCACGCGGTCACGTCCGACTACCGGGCGGTCAGGGAGTCCCGCGAGCCGTTCGCCGTGGCCCGGCAGGCGCGGTGGGCGGACTGGCGCGCCCTCGACGCGGACGCCGTGCTCGGCTGGGCCCGGACGCACCTGCCCGGCCCCCTCCTGACGGTGGGCCACAGCTACGGCGGGTTCGGCATCGGGCTCGCGGACGAGGCGCGTCACGTGGCCCGCCATGTGGCCGTCGGGGGGCA
>NZ_RBLN01000298.1:0-2422 GCF_003989405.1 Micrococcus sp. HSID17227
TGACGGCGCACCCCTCCGCCCGCCAGAGTGTGGTTGTCATCACAGTGATCTGTCTCACACTGATCCGTCCTACGCACCCCCGGAGGGCCCATGTCATCCAGCGAGCCCACGGCGCCGGTCCCCACGGCCGCGCAGTTCCGCGCCGCGCAGCAGTCCGAGGAGTTCATCGAGCTCCGGCGCACCCACCGATCCTTCGCCTTCCCCATGACCGTGGCGTTCTTCGTCTGGTACCTGGTGTTCGTGATCGTCGGCGCGTTCTTCCCCGAGTTCATGGCGATCCGCCTCGGCGGCAACATCACCCTCGGCCTGATCCTCGGCCTGCTCCAGTTCGTCACCACGTTCCTGATCACCTTCGCCTACGTCCGTTTCTCCAACCGGACCCTGGACCCCCGCGCCACCGCGCTGCGTGAGCGCCTCGAGCGCGAGGCCGCCGGCGCCCACGAGAACCCGGAGGCCACGCGATGAGCGCGCTCACCCCCCTGCTCCAGGCCGCCCCGCAGACGGTCGGCAACCCCGCCGTGAACATCGGCATCTTCGTCGCCTTCGTGGTGGTCACCCTCGTGATCGTGATCCGCGCGTCCAAGACGAACGCGTCCTCGGCCGACTACTACGCCGGCGGCCGCGGCTTCTCCGGCACCCAGAACGGCACGGCCATCGCGGGTGACTACCTCTCCGCGGCCTCGTTCCTGGGCATCGTGGGCGCGATCGCCCTCTACGGCTACGACGGCTTCCTCTACTCGATCGGCTTCCTCGTGGCGTGGCTCGTGGCCCTGCTGCTGGTGGCCGAGCTGCTGCGCAACACCGGCAAGTTCACCATGGCGGACGTGCTGTCCTTCCGCCTGCAGCAGCGTCCCGTGCGCATCGCCGCCGCCTTCGGCACCATGGCCGTCTGCCTCTTCTACCTCCTGGCCCAGATGGCCGGCGCCGGCGGCCTGGTGTCCCTGCTGCTGAACATCAACGACCGGGCCGGCCAGGCCCTCGTGATCGTGATCGTGGGCGTGCTGATGATCGTCTACGTGCTGATCGGCGGCATGAAGGGCACCACCTACGTGCAGATCATCAAGGCGATCCTGCTGATCGCCGGCGCGGGGATCATGACCGTGTGGTCACTGGCCCTGTTCGGCTTCGACTTCAACGCCATGCTGGGGGCCGCCGTCGAGATGAACCCGAAGGGCGAGGCGATCCTCGAGCCGGGCCTGCAGTACGGCGCCAGCGCGCTGACCCGCCTCGACTTCGTGTCCCTGGGCATCGCGCTCGTGCTCGGCACCGCCGGCCTGCCGCACGTGCTCATGCGGTTCTACACGGTGCCCACCGCCAAGGAGGCGCGCAAGTCCGTGGTGTGGGCCATCGTCCTCATCGGCGCGTTCTACCTGTTCACCCTCGTGCTGGGCTACGGTGCCGGCGCGCTGATCGGCCCCGAGCGCATCCTGGCCGCGCCCGGCGGGCAGAACTCCGCGGCCCCGCTCCTGGCGTTCGAGCTCGGCGGCTCCATCCTGCTGGGCCTGATCTCGGCGGTCGCGTTCGCCACCATCCTCGCGGTGGTCGCGGGCCTGGCCATCACGGCGGCGGCGTCCTTCGCCCACGACGTGTACGGCTCCGTGATCGCCAAGCACCCGCTCACCCCGCAGGAGGAGGTGCGGATCGGCAAGATCACCGTGGTGGTGATCGGCGTCCTGGCGATCGTCGGCGGCATCGCCGCCCAGGGCCAGAACGTGGCGTTCCTCGTGGCGCTCGCCTTCGCGGTGGCGGCCTCGGCGAACCTGCCGACCATCCTCTACTCCCTGTTCTGGCGGCGCTTCACCACCCGCGGCGCGGTGTGGTCGATGTACGGCGGACTGCTCTCCGCGATCATCCTGATCGTCCTGTCCCCGGTGATGTCCGGGACGCCGACCTCGATGATCCCGGGCGCGGACTTCGCGGTGTTCCCGCTGAAGAACCCGGGCATCGTCTCCATCCCGCTGGCCTTCTTCCTCGGCTGGCTCGGCTCGGTGACCTCGTCGCGCGCCGAGGACCCCGACAAGCAGGCCGAGATGGAGGTCCGCTCCCTCACCGGCATCGGCGCCGAGAAGCCGGTGCAGCACTGATCCGCGGCTGACCCGGTCCCACGGGGGCCGGCGGGGCGGGACGTCGGGGTGCGGCGTCCGTCCGGCCGGCCCCCCGTCCGTGTCCAGGCCCGACTGGCATCATGGCGGGGTGACGCACGGATCCCTCACCGACTACACGCTGCCCGCCCCCGCCCCGGCGGACGACGACGGCGCCCCGCGCGCCGTCGCCCTGATCGGCTCCACGGGCTCGATCGGCACCCAGGGCCTCGACGTGATCGCCCAGGACCCCGCCCGGCTCCGGGCCGTCGCGCTCGCGGGCGGGGCGAACACGACCCTGCTGGCCGAGCAGGCCGTGCGCTTCGAGGTCGAGGCGGTGG
>NZ_RBLN01000299.1:0-2328 GCF_003989405.1 Micrococcus sp. HSID17227
TCCCTGATCCCATGGTCAGTTCGCTCGCGCAGGACCCCCTGACGTCGCACCCGGACATCCGGGACGAGGACCGCGCCTGGCTGCAGCGGCTCGTGGGGGACTGGCAGCTGGTGGCAGACCTGGCGCTCGCGGACCTCGTGCTCTGGTGCCCCGTGCCCCGCCGCGACGAGGCCGGAGGGTTCGTCGCCCTCGCCCAGGTCCGGCCCTTCACCGCTCCCACCCTCTTCCACCGCGACATCGTGGGCTCGCGCGCCCGCGCGGACCTGCGGGCCGTCGTCGGGCAGACGTGGCACGGCGGGGAGCGGGCCGAGGGGGCCGGCCCCGTCGAGGCCCCGGGAGGCACGCTGCAGGTGCGTCTGTGGCCGGTGGTCCGGGCCGGGAGGGTCATCGCGGTCGTCTCCGCGCACGCGGACCCGAACGGCCGGCCGGCGCGCTCGGTGATCGAGGAGAACTACAGCCGGACGGCCAGCACCCTGCTGGACATGATGCAGCACGGCCGCTGGCCGGCGCCCGAGGAGCCTCCCGGCCTCTGGGCAGGCGGCACGCCGCGGGTGGGGGACGGCCTCGTCGTGCTCGGGCCGGACTCGGTCGCCGAGTTCACCAGTCCCAACGCGGTCTCCGCCCTGCGCCGGCTGGGCATCGCCTCGACCCTCGAGGGGCACCGGCTCACCGACGTGCTGGCCAGCACCGAGGCCGCCCGTGTGCCCACCGACGAGGGGACGTGGGCCGTGCTCACCGGGCTGCGTGCCGGACGTCGGGAGGTGCAGTCCGGCGGGGCGTCGCTGACGGTGCGCTCCGTCCCCCTCCTCGGTCCGGACGGCTGGCAGGGGGCGCTGCTGCTGCTGCGCGACGTGACCGAGCTGCGCCGCCAGGAGCAGCGTCTGCTCACCAAGGACGCGACCATCCGCGAGATCCACCACCGCGTCAAGAACAACCTGCAGACCGTGGGATCGCTGCTGCGCATGCAGGCGCGGCGCACGTCCTCGCCCGAGGCGGAGCGTGCGCTGCGTCAGGCGATGCAGCGGGTGGACACGATCGCCCTCGTCCACCAGACGCTGAGCGAGGAGATCGAGGACCAGGTCCCCGTGGACGGTCTGCTGCAGCGGCAGTTCCGCCTGGCCGTCGAGGTGTCCGGGGACGGGAGGCCGCTGCAGGTCGCGGTCACGGGTGAGTTCGGTGAACTGCCCTCCCACGTGACCACGCCGCTGGCGCTGGTGCTCAATGAGCTGGCGGCCAACGCCGTCGAGCACGGCACGGCGCCGGGCGGTGGCTGCGTGGGCCTGCACGCCGACCGCGAGTCGACCCCCGCAGGAACGGTGCTGGTCGTGTCCGTGACGGACAGCGGCCCCGCCGCCCCCGACGGATGGGTGCCGGGGGAGTCCCCCCGCGCGGGCGAGGGATCGGGGCTCGGTCTGCGCATCGTGCACTCGCTCGTGGAGGGGGACCTGCGCGGCACCCTGCGCTGGGAGCGGTCCGACGACGGCGGCACGCGCGTCGTGCTGCGACTGCCCCTGACGTGAACCCGGCCGGGCTTGAGGACGGCCCCGTCGACGTCGTCGACGGGGCCGGTGGTCCGGGTGGGTCAGGAGGCGCGGCGGGCACGCGCGGCGCGGCGCTTCATGGCGCGCCGCTCGTCCTCGCTCATGCCGCCCCAGACGCCCGAGTCCTGGCCGGACTCCATGGCCCACTTCAGGCACGTGTCCACGACCTCACACGAGCGGCACACCGCCTTCGCCTCCTCGATCTGCAGGAGGGCGGGGCCGGTGTTGCCCACCGGGAAGAACAGCTCCGGGTCCTTGTCCAGGCACGCTGCTTTACTGCGCCAATCCATCGGTCCGCTCACTTTCTGTCGGAAGAGCCGGAGCCCGCGGGCGCCGGTGGTCACGGCCTCCGCCGGCGGCGGGCGCGGGGGCCTGCGCGGACGACGCGCGGCACGACCGATACGGAGGGCGACCCTGGTCATTGCAACGGGGACCGCCTTCGTACGAACGCGGCCCCCGGAAATCTTTCGCGTGCCATCCTCGCACGGCCCTCACGAGTGAACAAGAGGTGAATGAGGTGCATCACCTCGCTGCACTGCGAGTCCTTCGTCACACCCATGCCCGGGACGGCGCGTCGCCGCGAACCTGGCCCGCGCACCGCCCGGCGTACCGTGGGGGACACGTCCGTCCCCGCAGCCGTCCCGCAGGAGAGGCCCCATGACACAGTCCCGCCGCCCCGCCCCCCTCGCCCCCTCCGCGTCGTCGGGCGCGGCCGCCAGTGCCGTCCGCCCCCCCCCCGGCCTGGGCCTGCTCGTCGCCGCCCGCGCGGCCGCAGCCGCGCCCGTGG
>NZ_RBLN01000300.1:0-2466 GCF_003989405.1 Micrococcus sp. HSID17227
GGCGGGGCTGGTCTGGGCGCACCAGCCTGCCGCGACCCCACGGCCGGAGACGGTGGCGCAGGTCCCCTCGGCCTCGGAGGAGTCGCGCGCGCTCGCGAGGGCGCTGAAGGCGCACGGCTGCCGATTCGTGGGGCCGACCACGTGCTTCGCCCTGATGGAGGCCGCCGGGGTCGTGGACACCCACCTTCTCGGCTCGTGGCGAAGAGGGGCGTCCGGGATCTGGGAGTGAGCGGGGCCTCCGGCAGGATGGGGAGCTGACCGCAGGACGTCCACACGAAAGGGTGACGACTGATGACCACCACCTCCGCCTCTCAGGGCTACCGCACGATCAACCCGGCCACCGGGGAGCTGCTGAAGTCCTTCGACAACGCCACGGATCAGCAGATCGCCGACGCCCTCGACGCCTCGCAGGCCGCCTACGAGCAGTGGTCCCGGAAGTCGGTGGCCGAGCGCGCCGCCGTCGTGAAGCGGATCTCCGAGCTGCTGGCCGAGCGCTCCAAGGACATCGCTGCGCTGATCACCACGGAGATGGGCAAGGCCCTCGGCGCGGCGGTCGGCGAGGTGCGCTACAGCGCCCAGATCTTCGGGTACTACGCGGACGAGGCCGAGGAGCTGCTCGCGGACCAGCCGATCAAGCAGTTCTCCGGGCAGGAGGCGTTCGTCCAGCGGCTGCCGATCGGCCCGCTGCTGGGGATCATGCCGTGGAACTTCCCGGTGTACCAGGTGGCCCGTTTCGTGGCGCCGAACCTCGTGCTCGGCAACACCATCCTGCTCAAGCACGCCGAGATCAACCCGCAGGTGGCGCAGCTGCTGGAAGAGCTCTTCACCGAGGCCGGCCTGCCGGAGTGCGTGTACCAGAACCTGTTCGCCACCCACGACCAGATCTCCACGATCATCGCCGATCCGCGCGTGCAGGGCGTGTCCCTCACCGGTTCGGAGCGGGCCGGCGCCGCCGTCGCCGAGCAGGCCGGCCGGCACCTCAAGAAGGTCGTCCTCGAGCTCGGCGGCTCCGATCCGTACATCGTGCTCTCCGCGCCGGACGCCCGCGCGGCCGCCCGCGACGCACTGGCCACCCGGATGGGCAACTGGGGCCAGGCCTGCAACTCGAACAAGCGCATGATCGTCATGGAGGACCTCTACGACGACTTCGTGGACGAGCTGGTCCAGCGCTCCTCGGCGATGAAGCCCGGCGACCCGACCTCGCGCGACGCCGACGTCTACGGCCCGCTGTCCTCCGAGTCCGCGGCCGACGGGCTCACCGAGCAGATCGCCGCGGCCAAGGAGGCCGGCGCCACCGTCCACGTGGGCGGCGAGCGCGTCTCCGGCCCGGAGGGCGAGGGCTTCTACGTCTCCCCGGCCGTGATCACGGACGTGGACCAGGAGAACCCCGCCTACACGCAGGAGCTGTTCGGCATGGCCGCCGTGGTCTACAAGGTGTCCTCGGCCGAGGAGGCCGTGGCGCTGGCCAACGACTCCCAGTACGGTCTCGGCGGCGCCGTGTTCTCCACGGACCTGGACGAGGCCAAGCGCGTGGCCGACCAGCTCGAGGTGGGGATGGCGAACGTGAACCTCGCCTCCGCCGCCGGCGCGAACCTGCCCTTCGGCGGCGTGAAGCGCTCGGGCTTCGGCCGCGAGCTCGGCCCCATGGCCGTGGACGAGTTCGCCAACAAGCGCCTCTACGCGGTGCAGGGCCCGCTGGAGAGCTGACCCCGGGCCGGGTCGGCCGGATGGGTCTCCCGCTCCGTCCGGCCCGTCGGCCGCCTGACGCACACAGAGTGGTCACGACGTGCCGTCACCGGAGTCCGGTGACGGCACGTCGTGACCACTCTGTTCGTCGGGGCCTGCTCGTCGGCCCCTCAGCCGCGCAGCGGGACGGTCGCCAGCACCTCGTGCAGCGGCCCGCCGGAGCGGCCCTCGCCGAGCCGGGACGCCACGACCTCGACCTCGTCGGCGGTCCACTGCGGCCCGCGGTACACCGTGAGCGCGTGCACGGCCTCGGCCAGCAGGACGGTGGCCGGTGCCGGCGGACGGGGCTCGCCCCGCCTCCGACCCCGAGGTCGGGGCGCGGCCCCCGAGACCCGCGCCACGGTGAGATGGGCACGCCGGCGGTCCTGGCCGTCGTCGTCGGCGAGCCAGGGCTCCGCCAGAAGCGCGCCGAGTTCCCGGACCTGCCCGCCCACCCCCACCCAGAGCGTGCGGTGGGAGAACTCCCCCGCTCCGGCCAGGTGCAGGTCCAGCGGGGCATGTCCCACCGCGATACGGCCGGCTTCGGTGACGACGTCGTCCACGGCGCCGGCGGGCACCTCCGGGTGGAACGCCAGCGTCAGGTGCCGCTGCTCCGGCTCGGTCCAGCGCAGCACGCGCCCGGCCCGGTCCCGGACGCCGTCGAGGGCCGGCTCGAGGTGGTCGAGCGCGGCCCTCGGCGGACGGATCGCGAGGAAGAGCCTCACGCCTGCGCGCGCGGAT
>NZ_RBLN01000029.1:0-16104 GCF_003989405.1 Micrococcus sp. HSID17227
TCACCTCGGACCCCGGCCCCGCGGCCCGCTGCACGGCGGCCTGCACCGCCAGGGTCCGCTGCCCGTCCAGCGCGGGGGGCATCTCGAGGGACAGGCTGCTGGAGGCGGAGGCGCTGGCCGTGCTCTCCGCCGCGCCCGTGCTCTCCGTGGAGCTGCTGGCCGCGGGCGACGTGGACGCGGACGAGGCCGCCGTCGTCGCGGACGACGCCGACGACGGGGCGGAGGAGGAGGGCTCTGCGCCGCCGCCGCCCGCGCATCCGGTGAGGGCGAGTGCGCCCACGGCGAGGGCGCCGAGCAGGGGGAGTCGGGGGGTCGTCATGGCCCGACTCTACGTGCGCTGTGACGGATGCCACAAGGAAGCGGCGGGGGCATGCGTCGGGGCCGCCCGATGCGTGGTGCGCACCGGACGGCCCCTGATCCGTCAGTCGAGGAGGTCAGCCGAGCGGGGTGTCCTTGTCGCCCAGGTTCCAGTCCTCCACCGGGCCGAGGTTCTCCCCGTCCGGCCCGTAGCGGTAGAAGCCCTGGCCGTCGGCCACGCCGCTGTGGCCCTCGGCGATGCTCTTCTCGAGCAGCTCAGCGAAGCCGAGCTGCCAGTCGACGCCCGTGTTGCGGGAGACGTTGGCGGCCACGTGGAAGCCCACGATGTCATAGGTCTGGAACGGGCCGCGCTCGTTGCCGGTGGCCACGCGCCAGGTGCGGTCGATGTCCGCCGGGTTGCCCACTCCGTGCATGTACAGCTTGGAGCCGGCCTGGAGCCACGGGATGAGCAGGGAGTTGAGGAAGTAGCCCGGGATCTCCTTGCGCACGTGCACGGGGACCATGCCGGTCTCCTCGGCGAACTGCAGGGCTCCGGCGACGGCCTCCGGCGAGGTCTTGGGGGTGCCCATGACCTCGGCGGTGTTCTGCGCCCAGATGCGGTTGGCGTAGTGCAGGGCCAGGAAGCGCTCCGGATGGCCGCTGGCGTCGGCGAAGTCCGAGGGCAGCAGGGAGGAGGTGTTCGTGGCGAACAGGGTCGTGGCGGGGGCGAGCTCGCCCACCTGGGCCCACACCTTGCGCTTGAGCTCCAGGTTCTCCGGGACGGCCTCGACCACGATGTCCGCATCCGCCAGGGCCTCGCCGAGGTCCGAGGTCGGCGTGATGCGGGCGATGGCCTCGTCGAAGCGCTGCGGGTCGTAGCCCTCCCCGAGGTCTGCCTCGTAGCCCTGGCGGATCCACGCCCAGCGGCGCTCGATCCCCTCGAGGGCGGCGGGGACGGCGTCGTAGGCCATCACCTTCTTGCCGTGGTACGCCGCCTGCATGATGATCTGCGAACCCAGCACACCGGTGCCCAGCACGGCGACCTGATCGAAACGGGTGAACTCGGACATGTATGTCGACCTTCTTCTCTCGCGGTCCGAATGGGACGCCCAGGTGAACGTCCCGGGCACGCTCCTTGTTCCCGGGGACGACGACGGGCCACCCGGTGCGCGGCGGGCGCACGGGACGGCCCGTCGGGGCGGGGAGGCTCAGCCCTGGGAGGTCTCGGACGGGGCCATCGGCCAGGTCTTGGCCACGAGCGTCAGCACGTCGTACTGGGCGCAGAGCTCGTCCTTCTGGTTGTGGATCCGGCAGTCCCAGGCCACCTCGCCGTACTCGTCGCTCACGCGCGGGGTGATGCGCTTGGCCGTCAGGGTCACGCGGATGGCGTCGTCGTAGGTCACCGGCGTGATGAAGCGCAGGTTCTCCAGGCCGTAGTTGGCCAGCACCGGGCCCGGATCCGGGGCCACGAACAGCCCCGCGGCCCACGAGACCAGCAGGTAGCCGTGGGCCACCCGGCGCGGGAAGAACGGGTTGGCCATGGCGGCCTCCTCGTCCGTGTGGGCGTAGAACCTGTCCCCGGTCTCCTCCGCGAAGGCGGTGATGTCCTCCAGGGTGACGGTGCGCAGGCCGGAGGCGAACTGGTCGCCCACCGTCAGCTCGGCCAGGGACTTGTAGAACGGGTGCACGGCGGTGCCGGCCTCCACGTCCTCGCGCGTCACCGTGTGGGCCGCGGCGCCCTGATGCCACACGCCGGTGATGGCCGTGAGCATGTCCGGGGAGCCCTGGATCGCCGTGCGCTGCATGTAGTGCTTCACGGCGCGGACCCCGCCGAGCTCCTCGCCGCCGCCGGCGCGGCCGGGGCCGCCGTGGATCAGCACCGGCACGGGGGCGCCGTGACCGGTGGTGGTCGTGGCGGTCTGGCGGTTCAGGACGTGCACGCGGCCGTGGTGGGCGCCGATCCCGGCGGTGAACGCGCGGGCGGTCTCACCGTCGTTCGTGGCGACCGTGGCCACGAGCGATCCCGACCCCAGGGCGGCCAGGGCCACGGCGTCGGCCACGTCCGTGTAGCCGATCACCGAGGTGACCGGGCCGAACGCCTCGACGCTGTGCACCTCGGGGGTGCGCGCGTCCTCGAAGGTGAGCACCGTGGGGGCGAAGAACGCGCCGGACTCGGCGTCGGCGTCGCCGGTCGAGCCCTCGGGGCCGCCGAGGCGGACCTGACCGCCGGCGTCGACCAGGCGCTGCACCGCGCCGCGGACCTCGCTCTGCTGCTCCTTCGAGGCCAGGGCGCCCATGGTGGTGCCCTCGACGCGCGGGTCGCCCAGGACGACCTTCGCGGCCAGGCGCTCGGTGAGGGCGGCGGTCACGGCCTCGACCCGATCCTGCGGGACGATCACCCGGCGGATGGCCGTGCACTTCTGGCCGGCCTTGACCGTCATCTCCTGGAAGACGACCTTCACGAACGCCTCGAACTCGGGGGTGCCGGGGGCGGCGTCGGGGCCGAGGATGGCGGCGTTGAGGGAGTCGGTCTCCGCGGTGAAGCGGACGCCGCCCTCCTGCACGTTCGGGTGCTTCTTCAGGGTGGCCGCGGTGGCGGCGGAGCCGGTGAACGCGACGTGGTCGCGGTAGTCCAGGTGGTCCAGCAGGTCGCGGGCGGAACCGGAGATCAGCTGGATCGAGCCCTCGGGCAGCACGCCGGACTCGAGCATCAGCTCGACGCACTTCTGCGTGACGTAGCCGGTGGGGGTGGCCGGCTTGACCACGGTGGGCACGCCCGCGACGAAGGCCGGGGCGAACTTCTCGAGCATGCCCCACACGGGGAAGTTGAAGGCGTTGATCTGCACGGCCACGCCCGGGATGCGCTGGTAGATGTGCTCGCCGATGAAGGAGCCGTCGCGGGAGAGGGGCTCCACGTCGCCGTCGATGATCACGGTGGAATTCGGCAGCTCGCGGCGGCCCTTGCCGGAGAACGTGAAGAGGGTGCCGATGCCGCCGTCGACGTCGAAGGCGTGGTCGCGCTGCGTGGCGCCGGTGGCGAAGGAGACGTCGTAGAGCTCCTGGACGCGGGAGTTCAGAAAGAGCGCGAGCTCCTTGAGCTTGAGGGCGCGCTCGTGGATGGTCAGCGCGCCCAGGGCCTGCTGGCCGACGGTGCGGGCGTGCTCGATGGCGGCGGCCGTGTCGAGGCCGTCGGTGGAGACGCCGGTCAGGCGCGCGCCGGTGTTCGCGTCCCTCACGTCGGTGACCTTGGACGGGTGCGACGGCGTCCACCAGCTGCCGGCGACGTAGCTGGGGAGGATCTCCGGGAGGGAGGGGGCGGTGACGGTCACGGGGGCTCCTGGTGTCGGGGGCGCGGACGAGTCCCGACCGATCGGTCGGTTATTGGTCCTCACCCTAGCCGAGACGTGCATCACGCGGGAGGGGGAGCCGGGCGGGTGACGCCGTCGTCGTGGGGAGGGCCTGGCGGCGCCGCCCGTGGCGCCGAAGCCCGCAGACGCGCCGCTACGGCCAGGACGTAGCGGCGTGTCTGCGGGCCTCGGTGGGGCGTCGTCCACAGATCCCGGCGGACGACGACGGCGGCGCGCCCGGATCGGGCACGCTCGGCCCATGCCCCGCTCGCCCGCGCCCCTGCCTCCGATGCGCTGCGGACTGGACGGCCTCCTCCGCGCTCCGACGGTGTTCTCGACCCCGGCCGCGCGCGAGGCGGGCGTGAGCGCGGCCCGGCTGCGGCGCGGGGACGTGGTCTCCCTCGGCTGGGGGCTCTGGGGCCTGCGCGGCGTCGCACCGGACCCCATGGATCATGTGCGGGCACTGCAGGATCTGCACCCCGAGGGCGTGTTCAGCCACGTCACGGCCGCCCGGGTGCTCGGCCTGTGGTTGACCGGGCCGCTCGCCGCCGACCGGTCCGTGCACATCGCGACCCCGCGCGGCCACGGCACCGCGTCGAGCCGGGCCGGGATCCGCTCACACCGCCTCCGCGCCGACGCACCGGTGCGGATCGTGGACGGGGTGCGTGTGACCGCACCGGGGTGGACCTTCGTGGACCTCGCCGCGCACGCCGGGCCGCTCGAGCATCTCGTCGCGCTGGGGGACAGCATGGTTCGGACCGCCCCGACGGAGGCCCGCCGCCGTCGGCTGCCTCCCGGGGTGACGGACGTGGCCGAGCTGCGCGCCGCCGTCGAGGAACGCGGACGGGTGCGCGGGATCCGTGCGGCCCGGGAGGCGCTGGAGCTCGTGCGCCCCGGGGCCGACTCGCCGCAGGAGAGCCGGCTGCGGGCGCGGCTCGTCCTGGACGGCGTCCCCGAGCCCGCAGTGAACCCGTGCATCCGCCTCGCCACGGGACAGCGGCTCCGCGTGGATCTGGTGTGGGCGGAGGCCAAGGTGGCGGTCGAGTACGACGGCGATCAGCACCGCACGGATCGCCGGCAGTGGCGTGAGGACCGCGAGCGGGACGCGGCCCTGCGCGCGGAGGGGTGGGAGGTGATCCGGGTGACCGCCGACGTGTTCCGGCCGGGGCACTGGGAGCTCTTCGTACGGCAGCTGCGGGGCCTGGTGGCCGCGCGGACCCCGCCGGGCCGAGTGCCGCCGTCGTGGATCTGACCCGCCCAGGCCCGCAGACGCGCCGCTACGGCCAGGACGTGGCGGCGTGTCTGCGGGCCTCGACGAGAGGGGCGGGAGCCTCGGGCCGGCGTCGGCCCCTGCCCCTCGTCTCCGGACCGGCGTAGAATCGAGCACCGGTCCCCTCGGACCCGCCCCACCCCCTCATCCGGAGAGTTCTGCCGCATGCTGCGCACCATGTTCCACGCCAAGATCCACCGGGCCACCGTGACCCAGGCGGACCTGCACTACGTGGGCTCCGTGACCGTGGACCAGGACCTGCTGGACGCCGCGGACATCCTCCCGGGCGAGCTCGTGTCCATCGTGGACGTCACGAACGGCGCGCGACTGGAGACCTACACCATCGCGGGCGAGCGGGGCTCCGGCGTGCTCGGCATCAACGGCGCCGCCGCCCACCTGGTGCATCCGGGGGACATCGTCATCCTCATCGCCTACGGGCAGATGGACGACGACGAGGCTCGCAACTTCCAGCCCAAGGTCGTCCACGTGGACGCGGACAACAGGATCGTCGAGCTCGGCGTCGACCCCGCCGACGGCCTCCTCGACGGCGTCGCCCGCCCGCCGCTGTCCCGCGAGTGGAACGAGGCCCAGGCCGAGGTCTGAGCCGGCCCGAGCGCGCCGGGCCGTCATGGACGAGTCGTTCGAGCAGGATCAGCGGTCGGCACGGCCTTGGCCCCGAGCGCCCGACGCGCGGAGTGCATCGCGGCCGCGTGGCTGAGGCCCATCGCGGCGCGGGCGCCCGGCACGCGGGCCACGGCGCGCATCCACGACGAGGTCAGCACCACCTCCTGCTCCCACACCACGATGCAGTGCGTCGCGTGTCCGGCCGGGGCGCCGTCGTCGTGGACGGTGACCCGCACGGTGCCCGTCAGATCCCCGCTCAGGTGCGCGACCAGAAGGCCGCGGGCGCGGTCGTCGATGAGACGTTCCATCGTCAGACGCACCGGCACGAACCCGCGCAGCCGGACCGCGGCGCGGTCGGGGCCCAGGCGATGGGCGCGCGGGACGGCCGGCCACCAGCGTGGGTAGCCGGCCGGGTCGGCGAGCAGGGCCAGCACGGACCGGGCGTCCGCGGGGACGGCCCAGCGGTGGGTGAAGCGGAAGGGGCGGTCGACCGACATCAGACCCGGCCGAAGATCTCGGGGTCCACGGGGCGCCGGGTGCGGGGGAGCCAGAGCCGCTGGTCCAGGTGATGGCCGGGCGTGTTCGCCACGGGCAGGGCCGTGCGCAGCAGCGTGGGCTCGTCCATGCCCGCCACGTTAGCCGCGCCCGCCCCGCCCCCGCACTTTCGAACGTGATATCGGGGGAATGGGCGCTTTCGAACGGGAGATAGGGCCTATCTCACGTTCGAAAGCGCCTGCCCCGGGGGCTCAGCGGTAGTCGAAGAAGCCCTTGCCGGACTTCCGGCCGAGCTCGCCGCGGGCCACCATGTCCCGCATGAGCTGCGGCGGGGCGAAGCGCTCACCCAGCTGGGACTCGAGGTACTCCGCGATGCCCAGGCGCACGTCCAGGCCCACGATGTCGGTCAGCGCCAGCGGGCCGACCGGGAACTTGTAGCCCAGCACCATGGCGGCGTCGATGTCCTCGGGGGAGGCTACGCCCTCCTCGACCATGCGGATGGCCTCGAGCGCGATCGCCACGCCCAGGCGCGACGAGGCGAAGCCCGGTGCGTCCTTGACGACGACGGGGGTCTTGCCGAGCCCGCGGACCCACTCGGTGGACAGGGCCTGGAGCTCCGCACCGGTCTGCTCGCCGATCACGACCTCCACGAGCTTCGAGGCGGGCACCGGGTTGAAGTAGTGCAGGCCGCAGAAGCGCTCGGGACGCTGCAGGTGCGAGGCGATCTCGTCGATGGACAGGGAGGAGGTGTTGCTGGCCAGCCAGGCGTCCTCGCGCAGGTGGGCCTCGACGTCGGTGAGCGCCTCGATCTTCACCTGCATGTCCTCGAACACGGCCTCGACCACGAGGTCGCAGCGGGCGAAGTCGGCGCGGTCCACGGAGACGGTCAGGCGCTGCGCCCACTCGTCCAGGTCGCCGTCGATCTTGCCGCGCTCGAGGGAGGCGGCCAGGTCGGCCTCGATGCGCTCCTTGGCGGCCTGGGCCGACTGCGGGTCGCGCTCGACGACGACCACCTCGGACGAGCCGGAGACGAGGAATGCGTGGGCGATGCCGCCGCCCATCCGGCCGCCGCCGAGGACGCCGACGACGGCGGGCACGGAGGACGGAGCGGTGTCAGGGGTGTGCTGCTGATCGGTCATGTCAGTCCTCACTTCTTCTTGCGGTCCAGGAACGCCTGCATGCGCTCGAACTTGGCCTCGGACTCGAACAGGATGGCCTGCGCGATCTCGTCCACGTGGGGGTGGGCCTCGCGAGGGAGGTGGAAGACGCGCTTGGACAGCCGCACCGCCAGCGGGTCCTGCTGCGCGATGCGGTCGGCGAGGGCGTCGGCGGCGTCGAGGAGGGCGTCCGGCTCGTGCAGCTCGGTGACGAGCTTGAGCTCGAGGGCCTCCTGCGCGTCCAGGAGCCGTCCGGCGAGCAGCAGCTCGAGGGCCACCGGCTCACCCACCAGCTCCTTGAGCCGCCACTGGGCGCCCGCAGCGGCCGTGATCCCCAGACTCGTCTCGGGCTGGCCCATCTTCAGCGCCGGGGTGGCGATGCGGAAGTCGGCCGCGTAGGCCAGTTCCGCGCCGCCGCCGAGGGCGAAGCCGTCGATCGCCGCGATCACGGGCATGGGCAGCCGGTGGATGCGGTCGAAGACCTGCGAGTTCACACCGCGCAGGGCGTCGTCGCGGCGGCGCTCGCGCAGCTGTCCGATGTCCGCGCCGGAGGCGAAGATGCCGGAGAACGTCCCCGGCTCGCGCTTCGACTCCACCTGTGTGCCCGAGATGATCAGGATCTTCGGCTCGCGTTCGAGGTGGGCGCAGAGTTCGTGGAACTCGTCGACCATGGTCTGGTCGATCGCGTTGCGCACGCCCGGGCGGTCCATGCGCGCGTGGACGCGGTCCTCACGCTCCTCGACGCGCAGTGCCGTGAAGTGGCTGAAGCCGGTCATCTGCTCAGACCCTCTCGACGAGCATCGCGGAGCCCTGGCCCACGCCCACGCACATCGTGGCCAGGCCCCTGTCCGCGCCCTCACGCTCCATCCGACCGAGCAGCGTGACCACGAGACGCGACCCCGAGGAGCCCAGCGGATGGCCCAGGGCGATCGCGCCGCCGTCGGCGTTGACGGTCTCCGGGTCCAGACCGAGGCGCCGCATCGAGGCCAGGGACTGGGTGGCGAAGGCCTCGTTGAGCTCGACGGCGCCCAGGTCCGCCACGGACCAGCGGGAGCGCTCGAGGGCCTTCTCGGTGGCCGGGACGGGGCCCAGACCCATGATCTCGGGGGCCAGGCCCGCCGAGGTGGACTCCACGACGCGGGCCCGCGGGGTCAGGCCGTACTTCTGCGCGGCCCGCTCGGAGACGACGAGGATCGACGAGGCGCCGTCGTTGAGGGAGGAGGAGTTGCCGGCGGTGACCACGCCGTCCTTCTTGATGATCGGGCGCAGGCCGGCGAGCACCCCGGGGGTGGAGCCGGGGCGGGGGCCCTCGTCCGTGTCCACGATCGTCTCGGCGCCCTTGCGGCCCGTGACGACGACGGGCACGATCTCGTCCTCGAAGCGGCCGGCCTCGATGGCGGCCAGCGCACGCGCATGCGAGCGGGCGGCGAAGGCGTCGGCGTCCTCGCGGGTGATGCCGTCCACCTCGCCGACCTCCTCGGCGGTCTCCGGCATGGAGAAGGTGAACTTCTCCCCGAACTCGCCGTCCGCGAAGCGCGGGTTCACGAAGCGCCAGCCGATCGCGGTGTCGAAGGCCGCACCGGGCTTGGCGAACGCCGTCGTCGGCTTCTCCATCACCCAGGGGGCGCGGGACATCGACTCCACGCCGCCGGCCACGACGACGTCGGCCATCCCGGAGCGCACCATCGCGGTGGCGATGCCGATCGCGGACATGCCCGAAGCGCAGAGACGGTTCACGGTGATGCCCGGGACGGTGTCCGGGAAGCCGGCCAGCAGCCAGGCCATGCGGGCGACGTTGCGGTTCTCCTCGCCCGCGCCGTTGGCGTTGCCGAGGATGACCTCATCCACGACCGACGGGTCGATGCCGGCGTCCTCGACCACGGCCTTGACGGTCAGGGCGGCGAGGTCGTCGGGGCGGACGGAGGAGAGGGCGCCGCCGTACTTGCCGACGGGCGTGCGGCGACCGCCGACGAGCAGGGCTTGGGACTGTGCGGACATGGAGACTCCTTGAGTGACCGACGACGGGGCGGGCGCGGCGAATTACCGACCGTGCGTTCAGGTTCAGTATTCCGGGCCGGTGTGACGGGGGTCAACTGCGGGGCGGGTGTGACGGGACAGGGACGAGCCCGCGCGGAGGCCCGCAGACGCGCCGTTACGTCCCCGAGGTAGCGGCGTGTCTGCGGGCCTCGGCGCCGGTCCGGTCGCCCACGACGACGGCGCGCCCTTCCGGAGGAGGACCCGCCGTCGTCGTGGGGTGGGGACGGGCGGAGCCCGTCAGACGGGCCGGATCAGGCCGGGACCACCGGGTGGGAGCGGGTGGCGACGACCTGCTCGTCGTGCAGCTCGCGGTCCTGGATGCCCTTGGGGACGAACAGGACAGCGATGAGCGAGATCGCGGAGATCACGATGATGTACCAGGCCACGTTCTCCCAGCCGGTCTTCACGAGCTGGTCGGCGAGCAGCGGGGCGAAGGCGCCGCCGATGATGGTGCCGAGCGCGTAGCCGATGGAGACGCCGGAGAAGCGGACGCGGGCCGGGAACATCTCGGCGTACATCGCCGACTGCGGGCCGTAGGACGGACCCAGGCCCAGGGTCAGGACGAACAGGCCCAGCGAGAACAGCGGCAGAGACGCGGTGTTGAGCAGCCCGAACAGCGGGAAGGCCCAGATGATCAAGAAGCCGTAGCCGAGGACGAAGGTCAGCTTGCGGCCGATCTTGTCCGAGACCCAGCCGCCGAGCAGGGTGAAGATGAACCAGCCGACGCCACCGACGAGGCTCGCGATGAGCACCTCGGAGGAGGTCATGCCCAGACCCTTCGGACCGCCGTACTTCGAGAACCACGCGATGAGCAGGTAGCCGACGCCGTTGTTCGCGGCGAAGATCACGGCGGCGAGGATGACCTCCTTGGTGTGGTGCCGGAAGAGCTCGCCCAGCGGGGCGGACTCGTCTACCTTGAGCTGCTGCATCTCCTTGAAGACCGGGGACTCCTCCACGGCCTTGCGGATCAGGTAGCCGACCACGATCAGGATCACGGAGATCAGGAACGGGATGCGCCAGCCCCAGGTGAGGAACTGCTCCTCGGACATGGTGGAGCGCACGATGAACAGCACGCCGGTGGCCAGGATCATGCCCAGCGGCACGCCGATCTGCGGGGCGGAGCCGAACAGGCCGCGCTTGCCGTGGGGGGCGTGCTCCACGGACAGCAGCGCCGCGCCGCCCCACTCGCCGCCCGCGGACAGGCCCTGCAGCAGGCGCAGCGCCACCAGCAGGATCGGGGCCCACACGCCGATCTGGGCGTAGGTGGGCAGCAGGCCGATGAGGGTGGTGGCCAGGCCCATGCCGATCAGCGTGAGGGACAGGACGAACTTGCGGCCGAAGCGGTCGCCGAGGTGGCCGGCGATGATCGCGCCGAGCGGGCGGATGAGGAAGGAGATGCCGAGGGTGGCCCACGCGGCGATCTGGGAGCCGTTCTCGCCCATCGGCTGGAAGAAGAGGGCGGCGAAGACGAGTGCGGTGGCCTGGGCGAAGATGAAGAAGTCGTACCACTCGATGGTGGTGCCGACGACGGTGCCGGCGATGACCTTGCGCTCCTCGCGGCGATCGCGCCCGGGGGCGGGCGCCGCGGGGGATGCGACGGTGTGGCTCATGGGTGCTCCTGGGATGCGGGGCGGCGGCCGGCCGTGAGACGGCGGCGGGACGGTGTGGTGCCCGACCGATCGGTCGGGAAGTGACACCCGTCACCGTATACGATCCTCTGTGACTCACGCCACGATCCGGGCTGATGACGGGAATGTGACGCGGCCGGGCCGGGACGACGACGGCGCCGCGCCCCTCGCGTGAAGGGTGCGGCGCCGTCGTCGGTGGCGGGGTGCGGCGGCTCAGCCGCGGCCGGTGAACTCTGGCTTCCGCTTCTCCTGGAAGGCCTGGAAGCCCTCGGCGTAGTCGGCGGTGCCGCAGAGCTCGCCCTGGGCGATGTTCTCCGCGTCGAGGGACTCCCACAGGCCCACGCGGTGGTCACGGACCTGGGCCACGAGTTCCTTCGACGCGCGGAACGCGAGGGTCGCGCCGGAGGCCACCTGGGCGACCTTCGCGCGGGTGAACTCGAGCAGCTCGTCCGCGGGCAGGGCCCGGGAGAACAGCCCGGCCTGGACGGCCTCGGCGCCCGAGAGGAGCTCGGCCGTGTAGATCAGGTCCAGGGTGCGGTGCGCGCCCAGGCGCTCGGTGAACAGCCAGTGGCCGCCCGAGTCCAGGGTGGCCCCGAGGTTCGCGAACGGCGAGCCGATCTTCGCGTCCTCGGCCACGTACACCACGTCCGTGGCGATCGCGAGGCCGAGGCCCACGCCCAGGCAGGCGCCCTGCACCGCGGCGAAGGTGGGCACCGGGATCTCGGACATGGCCCGCAGCACCGGGGTGACCCTGTCCCGCAGGTAGGCGGTGGCGTCGTCCTCGGCCGGGACCACGGCGGAGATGTCGCGGCCCGCGCAGAAGCCGCGGCCCTCGCCGCGCAGCAGCACGGCCCGGACCTCGCCGGACTCGACGCCGGCGGCGGCCCGCTCGTAGGCGGCCTGGAGTTCGGCCAGCGCGGCCTCGTCCAGGGCGTTCATCCTCTGGGGGGCGTCCAGCACGATCTCGGCGACGCCGTTCTCGACGGTGATCTCGATCATCGGGGGCTCCTTCGGTCTCGTGGGCGGGCGCTCAGGCGTCGAAGTCCAGCGTGATCGAGTCGGAGGTCGGGCGGGTCTGGCACGTGAGCACGTAGCCCTTCTCCACCTCGTCCTTCTCGAGCGCGTAGTTCTCGTCCATCTCGTACGCGCCGTCGACGACCTTGGCGCGGCAGGTGCCGCACACGCCGCCGGCGCAGGCGAAGGGCACGTCCGAGCGGACGCGCAGCGCGGCGTTGAGGACGGTCTCGTGGGCAGACGTGGGGGACTCGACCTTGGCGGTGAGGCCGTCGAGGTTGAACTCGATGGTCACGTTGTCGCCCTGCGGGTCCACCTCCACCACGCGGCCGGAGTGGCCCTGCGGGTTCTCCGGGCGGCCGGTGGTGAACAGCTCGAAGCGCACGTCGTCCTCGGACACGCCGCGGGCGGCGAGCGTCTCACGGGTGAGCTGCACGAGCTCGAACGGGCCGCAGAGGAACCACTCGTCGGTGCCCTGCACGTCGATCACGCGGTCCAGGAGGGTGGTGAGCTTGTCCTCGTCGATGCGACCGGAGAGCAGCGGGGACACGCGCTGCTCGCGGGAGAGCACGTGGTGCACCGTGAACCGGGCCGGGTACTTGTCCTTGAGGTCGCCGATCTCCTCGGCGAACATCACGTCCATGGCGGAGCGGTTCGCGTAGACCAGGTCGAAGCGCGAGGTCTCGGAGGCCGCGAGCACGGCCTTGGCGATCGCCATGATCGGGGTGATGCCCGAGCCGGCCGCGAACGCCACCAGGTGCGTGTCCTTCTTCTCCGCGACCTTCTCCGCCGCCACCCTCTGGGCGTCGTTGAGGGAGGTGACGTGCGTGCGGGACGTGAACGCACCCTGCGGGTTCATCACGTCGATCCTCTCGCCGACCTCGAGGCTCTCGTTGGCCCATGTGGAGAACCTGCCGCCGATGTCCTTCTTCACGGCCACGCGGATCTCGCCGCGCTTCGGGACGGCGCAGATCGAGTAGGAGCGGCGCACCTCGGCGCCGTCGAGCTCCTTGCGCAGGGCCACGTACTGACCCGGCACGTAGTCGTAGTCGTCGGCGAGCTCCTCGGGCACCGCGAAGGTGACCTCCACGGAGTCGTCGGTCAGGCGGCGCAGCTCGGACACCTCGAGGGTGTTGAACGTGGCGCGGCGCTTGCCGGTGGTGGGGGCGTCGGTGGTCTCGGTCATCAGTGCACCTTGAAGTAGTCGAAGGGCTCGAGGCACTCCCGGCAGGTGTAGAGGGCCTTGCAGGAGGTGGAGCCGAAGCGGGTGATCTCGCGGGTGTTCAGGGAGTGGCAGCGCGGGCACTTCACGGCCATGCCGATCCTGATCGGGCCGTCCGTGGTGCGCGCGACGGGCGGGGCGATGCCGTACTCGTTGAGCTTGGCCTTGCCCTCGTCCGTCATCCAGTCCGTGGTCCACGCCGGCTGGAGCACCAGGCGCACCTCGGCGTCGGGGAATCCGGCGCGCCCGAGCGCGCGGGTGACGTCCGTGGTGATGGTGTCCATGGCGGGGCAGCCGGAATAGGTGGGCGTGATGACGACGACGGCCCTCTCGCCCTCGACCCGTGCCTCCCGGAGGATCCCGAGGTCCGCGATGGACAGCACGGGGATCTCCGGGTCGTGCACGGTGGAGGCCGCATCCCAGACCCGCGCGTCGGCGGGATCGGCGGGGCGCAGCTCGCTGGCGGTGGTCACCAGGTCGCTCCCGGGTGACGGCGCGCCAGGGACTGCATCTCCGCGAGGATGTACCCGCGGTACTCGCTCATGGCGCCGGAGCGGTCGCCGCCGCGGGCGGTGCCCGTCGTCGGCACGGTCAGGCCGGCCTCCTCGATGGCCGCGCGGATGCGGGTCATCGTGGGCTCCTCCAGCGACGACGGCAGCACGGCGACGCCCTGCTCGGCGAGGGCGCGGACGACGTCGTCGTCGTGGAAGAGCTCGGCCACGTAGGGCCACAGCTCGTCCAGGCCGCGCTGCATGCGGCGCTTCGACTCCTCGGTGCCCAGGCCCAGGCGCTGCAGCCACAGGGCGGCGTGGTCCTGGTGGTACAGGACCTCCTTGAGGGCCTTGTCCGCGATGGCGGCGAGCGTGGGGTCCGTGGACTCGCGCAGGCGGGTGTACAGCTCGTACGAGTAGTACGAGTAGTACAGCTGGCGGGCGATGGTCTTGGCGAAGTCGCCGTTCTCGGCCTCCACGAGGCGGACGGAGCGGAACTCCTCCTCGTCGCGGAAGTACGCGAGCTCGTCCTCGGTCCTGCCCCACGCGGTGCCGGCGTAGGAGAGGAGGAAGCGGGCGTGGCCCACGAGGTCCAGGGCGATGTTGCCCAGGGCGATGTCCTCCTCGAGCTCCGGGGCGCGCGAGATCCACCAGGACAGGCGCTGGCCGAGCATCAGGGCGTCGTCACCGAGGGCGAGGGCGTAGCGGGCGACGTCGTCGCTCGCCTTCTGCTCGCCGGCCGCGATCTCCTCGGCGGTGATGGCCACACCCGCGGAGTGCCTCGTGGCGGAGTCGTTGGTCGCGAAGCTCACAGGTGCGGCACCCCCTCGGACTGCTGGTAGTAGGTGGCGTGACGGTAGGACTTGCCCTGCGCGGACTCGAAGAAGCCGCCCTTGGAGTCCGGGTCGGAGGCCGCGATGGCCTCGGCCGGGACGACCCACACGGAGGTGCCCTCGTTGCGGCGGGTGTACAGGTCACGCGCGTTGCGCAGCGCCAGGGTGGCGTCCGGGGCGTGCAGCGAGCCGGCGTGCACGTGGGAGAGGCCGCGGTTGGCGCGGACGAAGACCTCCCACAGGGGCCAGGCGTGGGAGGCGGCGGTGGTCTCGCTCATGGGTCAGGCTCCGATCAGGTGGGTCTCGGCCGGCGCGTTCTGCTCGGCCTGGCGGCGGGCGTAGGCGGCGGCGGCCTCGCGGACCCAGGCGCCCTCCTCGTGGGCCTGGATGCGGCGGGCCATGCGCTGGGTGTTCATGGGGCCGTCGCCCTTGATCACGGACATGAACTCGTCCCAGTCCAGCTCGCCGAAGTCGTAGTGGCCGCGCTCCTCGTTCCACTTCAGGTCCGGGTCCGGCAGGGTGAGGCCGAGGGCCTCGGCCTGCGGGACGATCATGTCCACGAAGCGCTGGCGCAGGTCGTCGTTGGAGAAGCGCTTGACCTTCCAGGCCATGGACTGGCGGGAGTTGGGGGAGTCCTCGTCCGGCGGGCCGAACATCTGCAGGGCCGGGCCGTAGAAGCGGTCCACGGCGTCCTGGGCCATCTGCTTCTGCTCCGGGGTGCCGTGCGAGAGCTCGTAGAGGATCTCCCAGCCCTGGCGCTGGTGGAACGACTCCTCCTTGCAGATGCGCACCATCGCGCGGCCGTACGGGCCGTAGGAGGCGCGGCACAGCGGCACCTGGTTGCAGATCGCGGCGCCGTCGACGAGCCAGCCGATCGCGCCCATGTCCGCCCAGGTGCGGGCCGGGTAGTTGAAGATCGAGGAGTACTTCGCGCGGCCGGAGAGCAGCTGCTCGTTCAGCTCGTCCCGCGGGGTGCCGAGGGTCTCGGCGGCGGAGTACAGGTACAGGCCGTGGCCGGCCTCGTCCTGGACCTTGGCCATGAGGATCGCCTTGCGCTTCAGGGAGGGGGCTCGGGTGATCCAGTTGGCCTCCGGCTGCATGCCGATGATCTCGGAGTGCGCGTGCTGGGAGACCTGGCGGGTCAGGGACCTGCGGTACGCCTCGGGCATCCAGTCGCGGGGCTCGATGCGTGAGTCCTCCGCGATCAGGCGATCGAAGTTCTCCTGGCCGGCCGCATCCTCGGGGGACGGGACGGAGGCCAGGTGCTGGGGGGAGCTGGTCTGCGTCATGGGGATCACCTCACGCTGAGTGCGGGCTGGTTCCGTGGTCAGGGCGCACCGGGGCGCATCGAATTACTGACCGCTCGTTCAGAATAGGCCAGGGTGTGACCTCGGTCAACACGCCGAAGCCGGCGCGACCCGGGTGCGACGCGGCCGCCGGGACGGTGCGAGAGGGTTGGCTCCTGCACAGGCGTCCCGACGGCGTCCCCCATCCCCGGATCGCCCCTCGCCGCAGTCGCGGGGCCCGGGCCCTCCCTACGGTGGCCGCATGTCACCCCTCATCGGACCTCAGCAGATCGCCACGGCCCTGCGGGCCGTCGGACTCGACGACGACGCCGCCCGCCTGGTCGCGTGGGCCGACCCCGCCCGTCGCGAGCGGGAGGCCGCCGAGCAGGCACTCGCCGACCTC
>NZ_RBLN01000301.1:0-2300 GCF_003989405.1 Micrococcus sp. HSID17227
TGGCGGCGGGGCGGGTGTCCGAGTCGCCGACGGCGGTGTCGGTGGAGGTGGAGACGTCGGTCATGACGGGGTCCTCTCGGGTGCGGGAGCGGGGCTGACCCCCGCTCACCGCTCCCCGCGCTCCGGGCCCCCGCGCACCACGGTGATCGCGCGGGTGTCCGGGGCGGTGTCGGCGACGTGCTCCATGGCGCGGTCGAGGTCGCCGGTCTGCTGGTACGCCGCGTGGATCTGCTCCCACAGGCGGGCGTTGCGGACGCCGATCGCGTGCGGATCCAGCACGGGGTCCTGGCCGGCGCGGCGCTGGCGGTCGTAGTCCTTGAGCAGCCGGATGGCCACGGGGCTCAGCAGGATGAGCGCCACGATGTTCACCCACGTGTAGAGGCCGACGCCGAAGTCGGCGAACGCCCACACGAGGGCCGAGCTCTGCACGGACCCGAACACCATGGAGCCGGCCAGCATCAGCCGGGCGATCGCGATGACCGCGCGCTGCGCCGTCTTGTTCGGGATGAGGTAGGCGACGTTCGTCTCCGCGTAGAACGCGAAGGAGAGCAGGGTGGTGAAGGAGAAGAGGAAGACGGCGATCGCCACGAAGGACGGGCCGAAGGCGGGCAGTGCCTCGTCGATGGCGATCTGGACCCATGCCGGGCCCTCCTCGACGCCGGGCACGTGCTCCGCGAGGAGGCTCTCCTCATCCGGGCCCAGCACGTTGAAGCTGTTGGTGGACAGGATCACCAGGCCGGTCATGGTGCACACGAACAGGGTGTCCACATAGGCGGAGAACGCCTGGGCCAGGCCCTGCTTCACCGGGTGGGAGACGTGGGCGGCCGCCGAGGCCTGGGCGCCCGAACCGGTGCCGATCTCGGTGGAGTACACGGCGCGGCGCACGCCCCACGCGATGGCGGCGCCGAGCATGCCGGCGTAGACCGAGTCCAGGCCCAGCGCGCTGGAGAAGATCAGCCCGAACATCGCGGGGACCTGCTGCCACATGAGTCCGACGACGAGCAGCCCCACCAGGATGTACGCGCCGGCCATGAACGGGACCACGAGGCCCACCGTGCGGCCCAGGCGGTGCATGCCGCCGAACACGATCACGCAGAACAGCACGGCCATCCCGAGACCCACCCACAGCGGGTCCCAGCCCCACGCCTCGGTCGTGGCGGCGGTGACGGCGTTGGCCTGGATCTGCGGGCCGGTGAAGACCGTCGCGAACACGGTGGCCGCGGCGTACGCGACCGCCAGCCACCGCCAGTTCCGGCCGAGCCCCTCGAGGATGTAGTACGCGGGCCCGCCGCGGTACTCGCCGCGGACCTTGTGCTTGTAGAGCTGTGCGAGCGAGCTCTCCACGAGCGCCACGGGGGCGCCGAGGATCGCCGTCACCCACATCCAGAACAGCGCGCCCGGGCCGCCCAGGTAGATCGCGGCCGCGACGCCCGCGATGTTGCCGACGCCGATGCGCCCGCCCAGGGCCATGGCGAACGACTGGAACGAGCTGATCCCCGCCGACGACGATCCTCCCCTGGCCAGCTGACCCACCATGTCCTTGAGCAGCCGCACCTGGGGAGCCGCCATGCGGATCGTGAAGTACAGGCCCAGGGCGAGGAGCCCGACGACCATGGGCAGGCTCCACATGATCGAGTTGGCGGCGGTGACGAACTGCTCCATGGTCACTTCCCAGGTCGCGGACAGGATCCGTGCACTTCATCACATTTAGGCCACCCCGGGCACCCCTGAGCCCCCCGGGGGTCTGCGCGGAACCGACAGGGTCGGCCGGCCGGACACGCCGTGCCGTCCCCGCACCGGCTCACCCTTGCCCCGCCCCCGCCTCCTCCCGCACTGTCACCGCCAGCTCGACGTGCCCGGCCTCCGGGTCCGCGAGGATCTGGCGGATCTCCGGCGCGGCGCCGGCGTCCTCCGCGTCGAACGCGTCCATGAGCCCCAGCAGGTCCGGATGGGGCAGCGCGCCGCCGGGGGCGTCGTCGAGGAGGTCGACGTCGCCCGCGTCGGCCCGCACGTCCACGTACCGCTCCACGCGGCGCGGCAGCGTCCCGGTCACCACCTCGTGCCCGTCGACCCTGAGACCCTCGGGAGCCGGACCGCTCAGCGGGACCGCCAGGACGGTCTCCACGACGTCGGCGGCGCCCGGCACCGGACGCAGCGCCGTCCACGGCGGCCCGGCCGGTGCCGACCCCGCCTCCGCGAGCGCCTGGAACAGCGTCGCGAAGGCGTCGTTCGCGAGCTCGGTGGCCGCCTCCTCACCGGCCTCGTCCAGGGCCACCCGCTGCACGACGCCGGCCCACGGC
>NZ_RBLN01000302.1:0-2203 GCF_003989405.1 Micrococcus sp. HSID17227
TCGCACACCGTGCCCGTGGCGAGCACGGTGTCGGGCAAGTCGCTGGGCTACCAGCTGGCGGTCGGCACCCGGCTGGCCGCCGACCCCCGGGCCACCGCGCTCTACCTCGCCCCCACCAAGGCCCTCGCGGCGGACCAGCTGACCTCCTGGCGCGCCCTCGAGCGGGACGGTGCCCCGGGGCTGCGCGCGGCCCCCTACGACGGCGACACCGCACCGCAGGATCGGATCTGGGCCCGCGAGCACGCCACCGTGCTCATGACCAACCCGGACATGCTCCACGTGGGGATCCTGCCGCACCACGAGCGGTGGGCCGCGTTCTTCCGGAATCTGACGTTCGTGGTGGTGGACGAGTCGCACACGTACCGGGGCGTCTTCGGCTCGCAGGTGGGGATCCTGCTGCGTCGACTGCGGCGCATCGCCACCCACTACCGCGGGGACCGTCCGGAGACCGTGTTCATCGGGGCGTCGGCGACGTCGGCGGATCCGGCCGGGCACTTCGCCCGACTGATCGGGGCGCCGGCCACAGCCGTCACCGAGGACGCGTCCCCGCACGGGGCGGTCACGGTGGCGTTCTGGGAGCCGGAGCTGACGGACCGCCGGGGCGAGAACGGCGCGCCCGTCCGCCGCTCGGCGATGGCCGCCGCCGCCGACCTGGTCACGGACCTGGCCCTGCAGCAGGTGCGCACGCTGGCGTTCATCCGCTCTCGGCGCGGTGCCGAGGCCATCGCGAGCGCGGCCAAGCGGCAGCTCGAGGAGGTCGAGCCGGGGCTCGGCGCCCGGGTCGCGGCCTACCGCTCGGGCTACCTGCCCGAGGAGCGGCGGGAGCTGGAGGCGGACCTGCGCTCGGGTCGGCTGCTGGGCATGGCCTCGACGCCGGCGCTGGAGATGGGCATCGACGTCGCGGGGCTGGACGCCGTGGTGGTGGCCGGCTGGCCGGGCACCCGCGCGTCGTTCTTCCAGCAGATCGGCCGCGCCGGGCGCGGCGGCCAGGACGCGCTCGCGTTCTTCGTGGCATCGGACGACCCCCTGGACACGTTCGTGGTGGACCACCCGGAGGCCGTGTTCGACCTGGGCGTGGAGGACACCGTGGTGGACCCGGAGAACCCGCACCTGCTCGGCCCGCAGCTGTGCGCGGCCGCCGCCGAGCTGCCGATCACGCCCGAGGCGTTCGGCTGGTTCGGGGAGCCGGAGCGGGTGCGCGCCCTGCTGGACGTGCTGGTCGAGCAGGGGCTGCTGCGCCGTCGGCCGGCCGGCTGGTTCTGGACGCACCCCGAGCACGCCGCCGGCATGGTCTCCCTGCGGGACGACGGCGGCGGGCCCATGGACATCATCGACGCCGAGTCCGGCGCCCTGCTGGGCACGATGGACTCGCCCCAGACCCACTACCAGGCGCATCCCGGCGCGGTGTACGTGCACCAGGACCGCACGTACCTCGTGGAGGAGCTGGACGAGGACGCGCACGCGGTGGTCGTCACGCGCGCCTGGCCGGACTTCACCACGCAGGCCCGGGACGTCACGGAGATCGAGATCGTGGCGGTGCACCGCCGCCTGGACGCGCGGGAGGGCACCCTGCGCTGGTGCCTCGGGGACGTGCAGGTCCGCACCCAGGTGGTGTCCTTCCAGCGCAAGGCCCTGGTCTCCGGGGAGGTGCTCGGCGAGGAGCCCCTCGACCTGCCGGCGCGGGACCTGTTCACCTCCGCGGTGTGGTTCCAGGCGGCCTCGGACGAGCTCATCGCCGCGGGACTGACCACGGATCGCCTGCCCGGCGCCCTGCACGCGGCCGAGCACGCGATGATCGGCATGATGCCGCTCGTCGCCTCGAACGACCGCTGGGACATCGGCGGCGTCTCGATGGTCCTGCACCCGGACACCGGCTCCCCCGCCGTGTTCGTCTACGACGGCCGGCCCGGCGGGGCGGGCTTCGCCGAACGCGGCTTCGAGCAGGCGCGACGCTGGGTCGAGGCGACGGCGGGGGCCATCGCGGCCTGCGAGTGCGCGGAGGGCTGCCCGTCCTGCGTGCAGTCCCCCAAGTGCGGCAACCGCAACAGCCCCCTGGACAAGGCCGGCGCGCTGACCGTCCTGCGGTTCCTGATGGACCACGCCGATCACCTCGTCCCGGCGGACGCCTCGACCGACGGCTCGGGCGGCGGCGCCTCCGGCGGGTCCGCGGACGCGGCGCCCGGGGCCGGAGACCGCGGCAGAC
>NZ_RBLN01000303.1:0-2274 GCF_003989405.1 Micrococcus sp. HSID17227
TGCGTGCGCGCCAGATGGATGGGGCCGCGCTCCCACTGCCGCGGCAGCCACATCTCCCAGAGGCGAGCGGCGGTGGCGTGGGTGGCCGCGGTGCCGGGGTTCGTCCGCTGGAGGGCGCGGACGACGTCGGCCAGTGAGGGCTGACCCCCGGCGGTGTGCCGCAGCCCGTGGTGCGGGGCGTCGAACCGGGGGCCGCGCAGCTGCGAGGCCGTCAGGCCGGCCTGCAGCCCCGCGGCGACCGGGAAGACGGGGCTGAGGACGGCGTCGTCGTGCGGAGGAGGGGCGACCATGCCGCCACCCTCTCCTTCCATGGGCGGACACGGTGCCGCGACCGCGAGGGCCGTGGAGGGTGAGCTGCGCCCGCGGCCCTGTGCAGGAGCCGCCGAATCGTCTGGCTCACGTCCCCCACGCGTCCGAGCGGCGCTGAGCCAGACGAATCGGTCGAGACAGCCCCCTCAGAACAGCAGAAACGTCTGGCTCGCGCCCGTCGCAGCGTGCCGGCGGACCCAGCACCCCTCAGCCCTTCGGGGCGTAGTACCGGCCGAGGGTCTCGGCCTTGAGCTCGGCGAGCGTGCCGTCCTGCATGGCCGCGCGGATCCGGTCCACGAGCGAGACCGTGAACCGCTCGTTGTGGATGGAGAGGAGCGTGTGCGCCACCATCTCCTTCGCCTTGAACAGGTGCCGCAGGTACGCGCGGGAGTAGTGGGCGCACGTGTAGCAGTCGCACTCGGGGTCCAGCGGGCCGAAGTCGCGGCGGTACTTCACCCCGGGCAGGTTGTAGCGCCCGTCGCGGGTGTAGAACGCACCGGTGCGGGCCACCCGGGTGGGGGAGACGCAGTCGAAGGTGTCGGCGCCGTTCTCGACGGCGGTGAACAGGTCGTCGGGTTCGGAGATGCCCAGCAGGTGGCGCGGCTTGTCCTCGGGCAGCTCCTGCGCGCACCAGCCCACGATGGTCCCGAGGTTCTCCTTCTCCAGGGCCCCGCCGACGCCGTAGCCGTCGAAGCCGGACGTCACGCCGTCGAGCTCCCCCGCGGCCGGGAACTCGGCCCGCATCGCCGCGAGGTCGCGGCAGGCCTTGCGGCGCAGGTCCTCGTACTGGGCGCCCTGGATCACGCCGAACAGCGCCTGGTACGGCCGCGCCGCGCGGACCCCGGTGAGGCGGGCGTGCTCGTCGAGGCAGCGCTGGGCCCAGCGGCGGGTGCGCTCGAGCGCCTCCTCCTGGTAGCCGCGGGAGTTGTGCAGGGTGGTCAGCTCGTCGAAGGCGAACATGATGTCCGCGCCGAGGTTGTGCTGGATGCCCACGGACACCTCGGGGGTGAACCGGTGCCGGTCCCCGGTGAGGTGGGACTTGAACCAGACGCCGTCGTCGTCGACGTTGGCCAGGCGCTCCTTTCCGGGGGCGACGGCGTCGTCGGCGCCCTGCCCCTCAGGCGCGCCGGGGCCCTTCATGTCGATGACCTTCTTGAAGCCCGAGCCGAGGCTCATCACCTGGAAGCCGCCCGAGTCCGTGAAGGTCGGCCCGGGCCAGTTCATGAACGCGCCGAGGCCGCCGGCCTCGTCCAGGAGGTCGTCACCGGGCTGCAGGTACAGGTGATACGCGTTGGCCAGCAGCGCCTGCGCGCCGAGCTCCGCCATGGACTCGGGCAGCACCGCCTTCACCGAGGCCTGCGTCGCGACGGGGATGAACGCCGGCGTCTGGATCCGCCCGTGCGGCGTGGTGATCACACCGGTGCGCCCGAGCGGGGCGCCGTCCGCACCGCCGGTCTCCAGCCGGTGCGTCACCTCGAAGCCGAACTGCGAGGGATGCGCGGGGGCACCGGAGGCGGGCTGCGGCGTCGGGGCGGCGGGGGTCTCAGGCATGGGACCCAGGGTAGTGCGCAGGCACCGCAGGCCGCCCCGGCTCAGCCCAGCACCTCCCGCGCCACCGCGCTCGCCACCACCAGGTCCTGCCAGGGCATGCCGGTGGTGACGAACAGGGCGGGCGCGCCCTCCCGACGACGCGCGGTCCCGGCCACGAGCTCGGCCAGCGTCACCGTGTCCTCGATCCCGGCCAGCGCGCCGGAGTCGATCGCGAGGGTCACGTCCCCGGCCTCGCGGGCGGCCGAGTCCCGCGACTCCACCGCCACGGTCGCGCGGCGGGCCAGGGCGTCGTCGGTCTCGCGGGCGTCCGTGGTGTGCGAGCCCATCGCCACGACCGTCGCGTGCTCCGGCACGAGCGTCCCGTCGAACAGCGGGGCCGTCGCGGCCGTGCACGTCACCACGACGTCCGCCTCC
>NZ_RBLN01000304.1:0-2459 GCF_003989405.1 Micrococcus sp. HSID17227
GTCCGGTCTCCCGAGGCCGAGCGCGGCGCGGCGGGACACCCGCGCGGACCGTGCGGTCGACGTCATGGGCCCCCTTCCGGTGCGGAGCCAGGCACCCCGCCCCGGCGAGCGTAGCCGAGCGGCGGGGGCCGACCCCCGTACCCTGTCCGCCGCCGGTGCGATCATGGGGCCATGTCTGTTCGGGTGCTGGCCATCGGCAAGAAGCATGAGGCGTGGGTCGTCGACGGGATCGACCGCTACGAGCGGCGCCTCAAGAGGCCCTACGACCTCTCGTGGCGTCTGCTGCCGCACTCCGCGCGGCAGGAGGAGGCGGCGCGCACGGAGGAGTCGGACCGGATCCTGGGCGCGGTCGGCGCGGACGAGCACCTGATCCTGCTGGACGAGCGGGGGACGGCGTTCGACTCGCCGGGCCTGGCGCGGCACCTGCAGGGCCGGTTCGACGTCGGTGCCCCGGTGACGATGGTGATCGGAGGCGCGTACGGGGTGGACGCCCGGGTCCACGCCCGCGCGGACCGCGTCTGGTCCCTGTCCCCGCTCGTCTTCCCGCACCAGCTCGTGCGGCTGATCCTGGCGGAGCAGGTCTACCGCGCCCAGGAGATCTCCGCCGGCCGACCGTACCACCACGCATGAGCGGGCCCGCGGAGACCGCAGCGGGCACGGCCACGCCCGCGGCCGACGTCGTCCTGGGCCGGTTCACCGAGCCCACGCGCGCCTGGTTCACGGGCGCGTTCGAGGCCCCGACGCCGGCCCAGCTCGGCGCGTGGGACGCGATCTCCTCGGGGCGGCACGCGTTGGTGATCGCGCCGACTGGCTCGGGCAAGACCCTCTCCTCCTTCCTCTGGGCGCTCGACTCGTTCGTGCGCGAGCCCGCCACCGAGGGGACGGCGGCCACCCGCGTCCTCTACGTCTCGCCGCTGAAGGCGCTCGGCGTGGATGTGGAGCGGAACCTGCGGGCCCCGCTGGTGGGCATCACGCAGACCGCCGCGCACCAGGGCAGGCCCGTGCCGCGCGTGCGGGTGGGTGTGCGCTCCGGGGACACCCCGGCGGCCGAGCGGCGGCGCCTGCAGCAGGATCCGCCGGACATCCTCATCACCACGCCCGAGTCGCTGTACCTCATGCTCACCTCGCAGGCCCGAGCGGCGCTGGCCGGGGTCCGCACGGTGATCGTGGACGAGGTGCACGCCGTGGCCGGGACCAAGCGCGGCGCCCACCTGGCCGTCTCCCTCGAGCGCCTGGACGCCCTGCTGGACACGCCGGTGCAGCGGATCGGCCTGTCCGCCACGGTCGAGCCGGCCGCCGAGGTGGCCCGGTTCCTCGGCGGCACGCAGCCGGTGACGGTGGTGCGGCCCGCCTCGGCCAAGCGCTGGGACCTGACGGTCACGGTGCCGGTGCCGGACCTGACGGACCTCTCCTCCCCCGCCGCAGCCCACGACCTGGGGCCCGGCTCCTCGACGGGCGGGCTCGGCGACGAGGGCGCGGTGACGGGCGGGTCCATCTGGCCGCACGTCGAGGAGCGGATCGTGGACCTGGTGGCCGAGCGGCGTTCCACGCTCGTGTTCGCCAACTCCCGGCGCCTGGCCGAGCGCCTCACCGGCCGGCTCAACGAGATCTGGGAGGCCCGCGCCGAGGCGGCCGCCGCGGCCGAGCACCCGGACGCCGTCCCCGGCTTCCGCACACCGGACCCGACCGGCTTCCACGGCCCCGCCCAGGTGGCCGGGCAGACCGGCACGGGATCGGGCACCGTCTCCGACTTCGCCCGCGCCCACCACGGCTCCGTGTCCAAGGAGCAGCGCGCCATCGTCGAGGAGGCGCTGAAGACCGGCCAGATCCGCTGCGTCGTGGCCACGAGCTCGCTGGAGCTGGGCATCGACATGGGCGCGGTGGACCAGGTGATCCAGGTCGAGTCGCCGCCCTCGGTGGCCTCCGGTCTGCAGCGCGTGGGCCGCGCCGGCCACCAGGTGGGCGAGGTCTCCCGGGGCGTGTTCTTCCCCAAGCACCGGGGCGACCTCGTGGACACCGCCGTCGTGGCCGAGCGCATGACGGCCGGGCGCATCGAGTCGCTGCGGATCCCCGCCAACCCGCTGGACATCCTCGCCCAGCAGACCGTGGCCGCCGTCGCCGTCGCGGACCTGGACGCACAGGGGTGGTTCGACCTCGTGCGCCGGTCCGCGCCGTTCGCGACGCTGCCGTTCTCCGCCTACGAGTCCGTGCTCGACCTGCTGGCCGGCCGCTACCCCTCGGACGAGTTCGCCGAGCTGCGCCCGCGCATCCTGTGGGACCGGGAGAACGGCACGCTCGCCGCCCGCCCCGGCGCCCAGCGCCTCGCGGTCACCTCGGGCGGCACCATCCCGGACCGCGGCCTGTTCGGGGTGTTCCTGGCCTCCGACGGCGGCGCGGATGGCACCCCCGGCGGCGCGGCGGCCGGGGACACGGCCGAGTCGGCGGGCACCGCGTCCGCG
>NZ_RBLN01000305.1:0-2245 GCF_003989405.1 Micrococcus sp. HSID17227
GCGGCGGTGGTGACCCCCTGGACCTCCGGTGTCGCCCCGCGCCCGGCGTGGGCGGGACGGCCGGCTCGGGAGCCGGCGGCGGAGCTGGTCATGGCGCATCCTCCTGGCACGTCGCGCCCTGCGGGGCCCCCGCGCGGCCGCGGACGTAGAGTGGTGGTTCACATGCCGGCGCGCCCGCCGTCGGCGGCGTCCCGCAGGACGGCGTCGACGGCGCCGCGCCGGTGCTCCAGTCTAGTCCCGTCCCGTCCGGAAGGTGTTCCCATGGCCGATCAGACCACCACGCCCGCAGCGGACGCGCAGGCCGCCGGCCGCAGCGTCCTCGTCACGGGGGGCAACCGCGGCATCGGCCTGGCCATCGCCCGGGCGTTCGCCGCGAACGGCGACCGCGTGGCCATCACCTCCCGCTCGGGGGAGGGGCCGGAGGGGGTCCTCGCGGTCCGGGCCGACGTGACGGACGCGGCCTCCGTGGACGCGGCCTTCCGCGAGGTCGAGCAGGCCCACGGCCCGGTCGAGGTGCTCGTGGCCAACGCCGGGATCACCCACGACCAGCTGCTGCTGCGCATGTCCGAGGATGACTTCACCTCGGTGATCGACACGAACCTCACCGGCGCCTTCCGCGTGGTGCAGCGCGCCACCAAGGGCATGATACGCCTGAAGCGCGGCCGCATCGTCCTGATCTCCTCCGTGGTGGGCCTGCTCGGCTCGCCCGGCCAGGTCAACTACGCCGCCTCCAAGTCCGGCCTCGTCGGGATGGCCCGCTCGATCACGCGCGAGCTCGGCGCGCGCGGCATGACCGCGAACGTCGTGGCCCCCGGCTACATCGACACCGAGATGACGCAGTCCCTCGACGACGAGCTCAAGGCCCAGTACAAGACGTCCATCCCGGCCGGCCGCTTCGCCGCCCCGGAGGAGGTGGCCGGCGTCGTGCGCTGGCTGGCCTCGGACGAGGCCGCGTACATCTCCGGGGCCGTGATCCCCGTGGACGGCGGCCTGGGCATGGGCCACTGACGACCACCGACCGCTGAGCAGACAGGAAGCACAGAACATGACCGAGCAGGACCTGGCCGGACGCGGCGTCGTCGTCACCGGCTCCTCCCGCGGCATCGGAGCCGCCACCGCCGAGCTGCTGGCCGCCCGCGGCGCGGGCGTCGTGGTGAACTACCGCCAGAAGGCGCCGCGCGCGAACAAGGTGGTGCAGAGGATCGAGGAGGCCGGCGGCCGCGCCGTGGCCGTGGGCGGCGACGTGACCGTCGCCGAGGACCGGGCCGCGCTGCTGGACGCCGCCGTGGAGCACTTCGGCTCACTCGACGTGCTCGTGCTCAACGCCTCGGGCGGCATGGAGTCCCAGTTCGGCGAGGACTACGCCCTGAAGCTCAACCGTGACGCCCAGGCCGCGCTGGCCGACGCCGCGCTGGAGCGCATGGGCGCCGGCGGGCAGATCGTGTTCGTGACCTCCCACCAGGCGCACTTCATCGACGAGGTCGCCACCATGGACTCCTACGAGCCCGTGGCCCGCTCCAAGCGCGCCGGCGAGGACGCGCTGCGCGAGCGCATCCCCGCGTTCACGGAGAAGGGCGTGGGCTTTGTGGTGGTCTCCGGCGACATGATCGAGGGCACCATCACCGCCACCCTGCTCGACCGCGCCGAGCCCGGTGCCATCGAGGCCCGCCGCGAGGCCGCCGGCAAGCTCTACTCGGTGGAGGAGTTCGCCGCCGAGATCGCCTCTCTCGTGGGCCGCGACGACCTCGAGGTCGGCCACACCGAGCTCGTGGGCGGCGCCGAGGACTTCCTCGGGCAGGACTGAACCGCACCACACCCCTGACCACGAGGGCCGGATCCGTGGGATCCGGCCCTCGTGGCATCTCGGCTCGGGCGGCTCAGAGACCGAGGAGCCACCGCAGGGGGGTGAAGGAGGGCACGTCGACGACGACGTCCGCGTGCTCCCGGAGGATCGGCTTGGCGCACAGCGCCACGCCGCAGCCGGCCGCCTCGAGCAGATCGATGTCGTTGGCGCCGTCGCCCACGCCCACGGCCTGCTCGGGGGTGAGCCCCGCGTCCTCGGCCCAGGCGCGCAGCATGGCGGCCTTGGCCGCGCGGTCCACGACGTCGCCGAGCACCCTCCCGGTCAGGTGCCCGTCCCGCACCTCGAGCTCGTTGGCGCAGTAGGCGTGCACGCCCCACGCCTCGGCCAGCGGGGCGAGCACCTGGGTGAAGCCGCCGGAGACCGCGCACACCCGGCCGCAGG
>NZ_RBLN01000306.1:0-233 GCF_003989405.1 Micrococcus sp. HSID17227
AAACGTCTAGCTACTGTTGCAGTGTGTTTGATGTTTAACAATCTAGAATTTGAGGTTCTGCTCAGTGTGACTGTTGTGTTAATGGTCTTGTGCGTGTGCGACATACTCTATGCTCAATGTTTTCTAGTTTACTATCAAGTTTATCAGGTATACATGTTATGGCTATGATTTCAGTTTCGATTTGTTGTGTCGTTATTAATGATTCATCGTCATCATAGCCGTTTTTTTTTTTT
>NZ_RBLN01000307.1:0-2184 GCF_003989405.1 Micrococcus sp. HSID17227
TCGCGCTCGTCCAGGGCGGCGAGGACCTCGGCGGCCGTCTCCCGGCCGTAGGCGTCCTCGATCCACTCCCGGTCGGCCACCAGGGCGGAGGCGGGCCGGGCGTCCTCGGCCACCGCGAACCGGGCCAGCACCTCGTCGGCGGCGGCGAAGGCGGCGTCGTCGCGCGCGCCCTCGGCTCGTCCAGCCGGGCGGACTCCACGAAGACGTCCGCCAGGCCCAGGGCCACCGCGTCGGACCCGGAGGCGTGCGCCGAGGTCGCGGCCAGGTGCCGGCCCGCCTGGAAGGGCGCGCGGGCGAGGTGGAAGGAGCCGCCGACGTCGGGGGTGAACCCGATCGCCGTCTCGGGCATGCCGGCGCGCGTCCGCTCGGTGGCCACGCGGTGCGAGCCGTGCGCGGACACGCCCATGCCGCCGCCCAGGACGATGCCGTCCATGAAGGCCACGTACGGCTTGGGGTAGGTGGCGATGCGCTCGTTCATCGCGTACTCGTCGCGGAAGAACTCCTCGGCCTCCGCGAACCGCCCGGCCAGGAGCGAGGAGCGCAGGGAGACGACGTCACCGCCGGCGCACAGTCCCTTCTCCCCGGCGCCGCGGATCAGCACGCCGCGCACGGCGGGGTCCGCGGCCCAGTCGGTCAGGGCCGCGTCGATCGCCCGGACCATGTCCTGCGTGAGCGCGTTGAGGGCGCGGGGCCGGTTGAGGGTGATGCGGCCGAGGCCGTCGCGGACCTCGAGGAGCACTTCGTCCGCCGCCCCGTCCCGTGCGGCCGTGGGGGCCGTCGTCGCCGTGGTCTGCGCGCCGCTCATCGGTGCTGCCACCGCGCCTCGCGCTTGGCCGCGAACGCGTCCATGCCCTCCTTCTGGTCCGCCGTGGCGAACGCGGCGTGGAACACGCGGCGCTCGAAGGCGATGCCCTGGGCGAGCGTGGTCTCGAACGCGGCGTTGACGGCCTCCTTGGCCATCCAGGAGGCCGGCTTGGACTTGGACGCGATGGTCGCGGCCACCTCCAGCGCCTCCTCGAGGGCCTTCTCGTCGGCCACCACGCGGGAGACGAGCCCGATGCGCTCGGCCTCCTCCGCCCCGATCATGCGGCCGGTGAGGATCATGTCCATGGCCTTCGCCTTGCCCACGGCGCGGGTCAGGCGCTGGGAGCCGCCCATGCCGGGGATGACGCCGAGGTTGATCTCGGGCTGGCCGAACTTCGCGCCCTCGCCGGCCACGAGCACATCGGCCATCATGGCCAGCTCGCAGCCGCCGCCGAGGGCGTAGCCGGTCACGCACGCCACGATGGGGGTGCGGGCACGGGTGAGCCCGTCCCAGCCGGCGAACCAGTCGGCCGCGTACATCTCGGAGAACTCCTTGGTGGCCATCTCCTTGATGTCCGCGCCGGCGGCGAACGCCTTGGGGGAGCCGGAGAGCAGGATCGCCCCGATCTCCGGGTCGGTGTCCAGCTCCTGCACCGCCGCGACGACAGCACGCATCGTCGCCTCGTTCAGCGCGTTCAGGGCCTTCGGCCGGTTCAGGCGGATGTGGCCGACCCGGCCCTGCCGCTCCACGATGATCGGCGACTCGGCGCCGTCCGGGGTGGTCTGCTCGCTCATGCCTCGCTCCTGTCCGTGTGTGATGCTCGGATGTCCTCGATGATGCCGGAAAAGTCGCGGGCGGCGCCTTCTCCGGCGGCGTACTCGGCGTATTTGGCCTGCGCGAGGCGCCCCAGGTCGGCCGCCACGCCCTGCTCGTCCAGGGCCGCGAGCGCGAGCCCGAGGTCCTTGGCCATCAGGGCGCCGGCGAAGCCGGGCTGGAAGTCCCGGTTCGCGGGGGAGCCGGGGACGGGGCCAGGCACCGGGCAGTTGGTGGTCAGGGACCAGCACTGCCCGGAGGCCTTGCTCATCACGTCATACAGGGCCTGGTGCTGCAGGCCCAGGCGCTCGCCCAGGACGAAGGCCTCGGCGACGGCGATCTGCGTGACCCCCAGCACCATGTTGTTGCAGATCTTCGCGGCCTGGCCCAGGCCGGCGGCCCCGCAGTGCACGATCCGCGCGCCCATGACCTCGAGCAGCGGCAGCACCTCGGCGTACACCTCGTCCGAGGCGCCCACCATGAAGGCGAGGGTGCCGGCCTCGGCGCCCACCTGGCCGCCCGAGACCGGCGCGTCGGCCGCCCGCATGCCCGCCGCCTCCGCCGCC
>NZ_RBLN01000308.1:0-2278 GCF_003989405.1 Micrococcus sp. HSID17227
CCTTCCGATCTGTGGCCCGCTGGGCCCCGCCCGTGCTCAGCGTCGCCGCGGCCTCCGCCTTCGTGCTGGCCGGGGCGAGCTCGGCGCTCGCAGGCGTGTTCGCCCGCACCGTGGTGACCCCCGTGCGCCGCCACGCCGAGTCCACGCCGATCCTCGCCGTCGTCGACACGCCCGCCGGGCAGGACGTGATCCTGCAGGCCGACGAGTACACCACCGTGCCCGGCCAGTACTCCCTCACGTTCGACGACGGCGCCGGATGCGCCCGCATCGGGGAGATCACCTCCTTCGACCCCCGGGACGGCACGGTGCAGCGCGCGGTCGAGGAGGTCTTCTCCGGCGATCTGACGACGGCGACCCGGGGCCGGTTCACCGGCTTCGTCTACCCGACCCCCGCCGACGCCGGGCTCGACGCCGAGGACGTGCAGGTGCCGGTGCCCGGCGGCCACGCCCGCGCATGGCGCATCGAGCCGGACCCCAGCGAGGACGGCGAACCCCGTCCCGCGGAGGGGCTGTGGGCGGTGATGGTCCACGGCCGCGGCGCGCGCCGCAACGAGGGCATCCGCGCCGTGCCGACCGCCCGCCGCCTGGGCATGACGTCGCTGCTGATCTCCTACCGCAACGACGGCGACGCCCCGGACGCCGCCGACGCCCGCTACGGGCTCGGCACCACCGAATGGGAGGACGTCGAGGCGGCCATCCGCTACGCCCTCGACCACGGCGCCCGGGACGTCGTCCTCTTCGGCTGGTCCATGGGCGGGGCCGTGGTGCTGCAGACCGTGGACCGCTCCCCGCTGGCCCCGCACGTGCGCGGCGTGGTCCTGACGGGCCCCGTCATCGACTGGGTGGACGTGCTGCGCCACCAGGCCCGGCTCAACCGGATCCCCGAAGCCGTGGGCCTGCTCGGCCAGTGGCTGCTGGCCAACCGGGCCGGCCGGTTCATCACGGGCCTGGCCGCCCCCGTGGACCTCAAGGCCCTGGACTGGGTGACCCGCGCCGACCACGTGCGTGTGCCCACGCTGATCCTGCACTCCGAGGACGACGAGTACGTGCCCGTCGGCCCCTCGCAGGACCTGGCCGAGCGCAACCCGGACCTCGTGCGGTTCGTCCGCTTCCACCAGGCCCGCCACACCCGCGAGCAGAACGTGGACCCGCGCAAGTGGGACACCACCGTGCGCGGCTGGCTGCGCGCCGTGCTCAGCGCCCCCCGCCCCGGCGGCCGGGGGCGCTGACCGCGCTCAGGCCGCGGCGTCCGCCAGCCCCCGACGGCGCAGCAGCGGCTCGAGCTCGGCGTCCCGGCCACGGAACGCGCGGTAGGACTCCAGCAGGTCACGCGTATCGCCCCGCGAGAGCAGCTCGTCCGCGAACCGGCGGCCGTTCTCCCGCGTCATCCCGCCGTGCTCGCGGAACCACTCCACGGCGTCCGCGTCCAGCACCTCGGCCCACACGTAGGAGTAGTACCCGGCCGCGTAGCCGCCGCCGAAGATGTGCTTGAAGTAGCCGGTGCCGTAGCGCGGAGGCACCAGGTCCGGGTCGATGCCCGCCTCGGTCAGCACCCGGCGCTCGAACGCGGCCGGGTCGGCCGTGGCGGCGTCCACCGTCTCCTCCGTCAGCGAGTGCCAGGCCCAGTCCACGAGCGCCGCGCCCAAATACTCGACCGTGCGGTGCCCCTCGCCCCACAGGTCCGCCGCCTCGAGCCGCTCCAGCGTCCCCGCCGGCAGCGGCTCGCCCGACTCCACGTGCCGCGCGTACGCGGCCAGCAGGGACGGCTCGCGCAGCCACACCTCGTTGACCTGCGACGGGAACTCGACGACGTCGCGCGGCACGTTCGTCCCGGTGAGCGAGGCGTACTCGCCCCGGGCCAGCAGCCCGTGCAGGGCGTGGCCGAACTCGTGGAACAGCGTCGTGGCCTCATCCAGCGTCAGCAGGGCCGGACGCCCCGCCGCCGGGGCCGGCACATTCATCGTGGTGAACACCACCGGGCGCTCGCCCAGGGCGTCCGCCATGTCCCGCACCGTGTGCATCCAGGCACCGCCCGACTTGGTCGGCCGCGCGAACAGGTCCGCGACGAACAGACCCACCCCGGCACCGTCCTCACCCGTCACCTCGAACACCCGGATCCCGGGGCGGTACAGGTGCCGCGCCAGCTCCGGGCGCTCGGCGAACGTGAGCCCGTACAGCGCCGTCGCCGCCGCGAACACGCCCTCGGTCAGCACCCGGTCCAGCTCGAAGTACGGGCGCAGGGCGTCCGCGTCCACCGCGAACTCCTCCCGCGCGTACG
>NZ_RBLN01000309.1:0-2347 GCF_003989405.1 Micrococcus sp. HSID17227
GCGGTCGAGTACTACACCGGCTACCTGCTGGAGAAGGCGCTCAGCGTCGACAACCTGTTCGTCTTCCTGGTCATCATGGCCAGCTTTCGGGTGCCGCGCCTGCTGGGCGCCGCCGTCGTCGTCCCGGCCCATGGCGGGCAGCGCCTGGGTGCGGTTCGGATCGTCGGCGGCGTCGTCCTCGACGAACGCGCCGTAGTCCAGCCCGGATTCGAAGTCCTCCGCCCCGGCGCGCTCGTCGCGCCCGCGGCCGGCCTGATGGGAAGCCATGCTCGTGCCTCTCTCGAGTGGGTCCGTCCGCCCGCGGGCGCCGGGGATCAGTAGCGGTAGTGGTCGGCCTTGTAGGGGCCGGCCACGTCCACGCCGAGGTACTCGGCCTGGGCCTTGGTCAGCTCGGTCAGCCCGACGCCGAGGGCGTCCAGGTGCAGGCGGGCGACCTTCTCGTCCAGCACCTTGGGCAGCGTGTAGACGCGCTTCTCGTAGTGCTCGCCGGTCAGGGCGCCGGTGCCCGTGGAGCCGCCGAAGAGCTCGATCTGCGCCATCACCTGGTTGGTGAAGGACGCGCTCATCACGAACGAGGGGTGGCCGGTGGCGTTGCCGAGGTTCAGCAGGCGACCCTCGGAGAGCACGATGATGCTGCGCTCGGCCTCCGTGCCGCCGTCCAGGGTCCACTCGTGGACCTGCGGCTTGATCTCCGTCTTCACGACGCCGGGGATGCGGGCCAGGCCGGCCATGTCGATCTCGTTGTCGAAGTGGCCGACGTTGCCCACGATGGCCTTGTCCTTCATGGCGGCCATGTGCTCGGCCATGATGATGTCCTTGCCGCCGGTGGTGGTGACGAAGATGTCGCCCTCGCCCACCACGTCCTCGAGGCGGGCCACCTGGTAGCCGTCCATCGCGGCCTGCAGCGCGCAGATCGGGTCGATCTCCGTGACGATCACGCGGGCACCCTGGCCGCGTAGGGCCTCGGCGGCACCCTTGCCGACGTCGCCGTAGCCGCAGACCACGGCGACCTTGCCGCCGATCAGCACGTCCGTGGCGCGCATGATGCCGTCCGGCAGGGAGTGGCGGATGCCGTACTTGTTGTCGAACTTGGACTTGGTCACGGCGTCGTTCACGTTGATCGCCGGGAAGAGCAGGCGGCCCTCCTGCGCCAGCTGGTAGAGGCGCAGCACGCCCGTGGTGGTCTCCTCGGAGACGCCGCGCAGGGTGCCGGCGGTCCGGGTCCAGTGCTGCGGGTCGCGGGCCAGCGAGCGGCGCAGCGTCTCGAGGATGATCCGGTACTCCTCGGGGTCGTCCTCGGTGGCGCTGGGCACGGCGCCCGCGGCCTCGAACTCGACGCCCTTGTGCACCAGCAGGGTGGCGTCGCCGCCGTCGTCCAGGATCATGTTGGGGCCGCGCTCCGGATCCTCGTCCGCGCCCGGCCAGGTGAGGATCTGCGAGGCGGTCCACCAGTAGTCCTCGAGGGACTCGTTCTTCCAGGCGAACACCGGCACGCCCTGCGGGTCCTCGGGGGTGCCCGAGCCCACGACGACGGCGGCGGCGGCCTCGTCCTGCGTGGAGAAGATGTTGCAGGAGGCCCACCGGACCTCGGCGCCGAGGGCGATGAGGGTCTCGATGAGCACGGCGGTCTGCACGGTCATGTGCAGGGAGCCGGCGATGCGGGCGCCCTTGAGCGGCTGGGCCTCCCCGTACTCCTCGCGCAGGGACATCAGCCCCGGCATCTCGTGCTCGGCCAGGCGGATCTGGTGGCGGCCCGCCTCGGCCAGGGACAGGTCCCGGACCGTGAAGTCGAACGAGGCACCGGGCACGGTGGTGCGGTTGGCGAAGGCCGGGTCGACGTCGGGGGTGCGGAACTCTGCGGAGGTCTCAGTCATGCCCTCCAGCCTAGCGAGGCCCCGGACGGCACGACACGTGCCGCGTCAGTCCCCGTCACGCACCACGCGCAGCCCGGGGCGGGCCGGCGGGACGGCCATGGGCCGGGTGGGGACCGTGCGCACGCCGCCGTCCGCGTCGACGGCCTCGTAGTGCTCGGGCAGCTCCAGCCGCAGCACCTCCCAGCCGCGCGGGGCCGTGGTGCGCCGAGCGTGCTCGCCGCAGAGGTCGTACGTGTGCGGCTCCGCCCGGCGCGACAGGGGCCCGATGACCACCTGCGAGTCCGCGTAGTTGTACGTCAGCGTGGCCAGGGCAGGGCTCTGGCATCCGGTCTTGCTGCAGCGTCGCATGGGTCCCACGCCCGCCACCCTACTCGGCGGACGGCCCGGAGCGGTGGCCTACCATGGCGCGCATGACCGCGTCCGCCTCCTCCGATCCCCTCGACCCCCTGCCGTTCCGGGCGGGCGACGCCGCG
>NZ_RBLN01000310.1:0-2337 GCF_003989405.1 Micrococcus sp. HSID17227
CACCCCGCCCGCGACGTCCACCCGCCGAAGCCGGGCGACCGCCTGCCGAAGGCGCTCCCCGTGGAGCAGGTGACGGCGCTGCTGGAGGCCGTGCCCGTCGACACCCCCGCCGGACTGCGGGACCGCGCGCTGCTCGAGTTCCTCTACGGCACCGGCGCCCGCATCTCCGAGGTGGTCGGCCTCGACGTCGACGACGTGGTGGGGCTCGCGCAGACCGGGGACGACGGCGGCCAGCCCGTGGTCCGCCTGTTCGGCAAGGGGTCCAAGGAGCGCGTGGTGCCGATCGGCTCCTACGCGGCCGCCGCGCTCGACGCATGGCTGGTGCGGGGACGGCCCACGATCATGACGGGAGTCACACGCTCCACGCCCGCCCTGTTCGTCAACGCCCGCGGGGGCCGGCTCTCCCGGCAGTCCGCGTGGGCCGTGCTGAAGCGGGCGGCCGAGCGCGCCGGCCTCGAGGCGGACGTCTCGCCCCACACCCTGCGCCACTGCTTCGCCACGCACCTGCTGGCCGGCGGCGCGGACGTCCGCGTGGTCCAGGAGCTGCTCGGGCACGCGTCCGTGACCACCACGCAGGTGTACACCCTCGTCACCGTGGACTCCCTGCGCGAGGTCTACTCCGCCGCGCATCCGCGCGCGCGCTGAGCCCCGCACCTGATACGCTCAAAATCCGTGGTGAAACGAACTTCTCGTACTCAGACGTCCACGCGCGTCACCCGTCACGTGTTCGTGACCGGCGGTGTCGCCTCCTCCCTCGGCAAGGGGCTCACGGCCTCCTCGCTCGGCCACCTGCTCAAGGCGCGCGGGCTCAGGGTGGTGATGCAGAAGCTCGACCCCTACCTCAACGTGGACCCGGGCACCATGAACCCGTTCCAGCACGGCGAGGTGTTCGTCACCGAGGACGGCGCCGAGACGGACCTGGACATCGGCCACTACGAGCGCTTCCTCGACGAGGACCTCGACGGCCTGGACAACGTGACCACCGGCCAGGTGTACTCCACCGTGATCGCCCGCGAGCGCCGCGGCGAGTACCTCGGGGACACCGTCCAGGTCATCCCGCACATCACCGACGAGATCTGCCGCCGGATGCGCCTGCCCGCGGAGCCCCGCGGCGACCGCCCCGCCCCGGACGTGATCATCACGGAGATCGGCGGCACCGTCGGCGACATCGAGTCGCAGCCCTTCCTCGAGGCCGCCCGCCAGGTCCGCCAGGACGTCGGCCGCGACGACGTCTTCTTCCTGCACGTCTCCCTCGTGCCGTACATCGGCCCCTCGCAGGAGCTCAAGACCAAGCCCACCCAGCACTCCGTGGCCGCCCTGCGCTCGATCGGCATCCAGCCGGACGCGATCGTGCTGCGCTCGGACCGGGCCGTCCCCGACGATGTCCGCGGCAAGATCGCCCGCATGTGCGACGTCCCGCAGGACGCCGTCGTCAACTGCGCCGACGCCCCCTCCATCTACGACATCCCCCGCGTCATCCACGACCAGGGCCTCGACGCCCACGTGGTGCAGTCCCTGGACCTGAAGTTCAAGGACGTGGACTGGACCGCGTGGGATGCCCTCATGGACGCCGTGCACCACCCGGAGCACGAGCTCACGGTGGCGCTCGTGGGCAAGTACGTGGACCTGCCGGACGCCTACCTGTCCGTCACCGAGGCGCTGCGCGCCGGTGGCTTCGCCCACCGGGCCAAGGTGGGCATCCGCTGGGTGGCCGCGGACGAGTGCGCCACCCCCGAGGGCGCGGCGGTGGCGCTCGCGGACGTCGACGCCGTGTGTGTGCCCGGCGGCTTCGGCGTGCGCGGGCTCGAGGGCAAGCTCGGCGCGCTGCGGCACGCCCGCGAGCAGCGGATCCCGACGCTGGGTCTGTGCCTGGGCCTGCAGTCCATGGTCATCGAGTACGCCCGCAACGTCCTCGGCCTGGAGGACGCGGACTCCACCGAGTTCGACCCGGAGACCGCCTCGCCCGTGATCGCCACCATGGCCGAGCAGGAGCAGATCGTGGCCGGCGAGGGGGACCTCGGCGGCACCATGCGCCTGGGCGCCTTCCCCGCGACCCTGCGCCCGGGCTCCGTGGTGGCCGAGGCCTACGGCACCACCGAGGTGACCGAGCGCCACCGCCACCGCTACGAGGTGAACAACGCCTACCGCGACCGCCTCGAGGAGGCCGGTCTCGCGATCTGCGGCACCTCCCCGGACGGCGCCCTCGTGGAGTTCGTTGAGCTGCCACACCGCTTCCGTGGGCAGCTGTGTCCCGAGGGCGTCGCAGACCAGTTCGGCGGTGCGGACGGCACGGCGCAATGTGGAGGTGACCACGACGTCCGGCGTGATGTGGTTCGA
>NZ_RBLN01000311.1:0-2461 GCF_003989405.1 Micrococcus sp. HSID17227
CCCCCCACACTGCGGGGCGGGGAGCCGGGCGGGGCCGGGCCCGGCGGCGGGCAGCGCGACGTAGCGGTGGCCGGTCCGTGCCGCGGCCTGGCGGCGGGCGGCCATCCGGTCGGCGTACCGGGCCGAGACGTCGCCGCCGGAGCCCACGGTGAAGACGCGGGCCAGGCGGGAGGCGTGGTGGAGGCGGTCCACCTGGGCCGCCAGCTCGACCACGGTGTCCTGCAGCTGCTCGACCTCGCGCTGCAGCGCGATCACGCGGCGGATGCCCTCCAGCGAGATGCCCTCGCGGCTCAGGGCCTGCACGGTCTGCAGCCGCTCGACATCGGCCAGGGAGTAGCGGCGTTGCCGTCCGCCCTGGCGGGCGGGGACCACGAGGCCGAGCCGGTCGTACTGGCGCAGGGTCTGCGGGTGCATGTCCGCCATCTCGGCGGCCACGGAGATCACGAAGACGGGGGCGTTCCGGTCAAGACCCGGCTCGCGGCCCCGGTCCGCGCGGGCGGCGCCGTCGCGGGCGCTCACCAGGCGGCCTTCCGGGCCAGCTCCCGCCGCGGATCGTCGCCGGCCAGGGCGGACTGCAGGGCCTCGATGGCGGCGCGGGCGTCGTCGTCGAGCTCGGTGGGCACGGTGACGTGCAGCTCCACGAGCAGGTCACCCGTCGTCGTCCCGCGCTCGACACCGCGGCCCTTCAGGCGCAGCACGCGGCCGGACTGGGAGCCCGCCGGCACCTTCACCTTCACGGGGCGCTCCAGCGTGGGCACCTCGATCGTGGCGCCGAGGGCGGCCTCGGGGAAGGTGACGGGCACGGTGATGCGCAGGTCGTCCCCGTCCCGGTGGAAGAACTCGTGCTCGCGCACGTGCACGGTGACCAGCAGGTCGCCGCGGCCGGCCGCACCGGGCGAGCCCTTGCCGCGGGCCCGGACCTTCTGGCCGTCGCGGATGCCCTTCGGGATCTTCACCTCGATCGTCTCGCCGTCCGGGGCGCGCAGGGACACCGTGGTGCCCTGGATCGAACCGCGGAAGGAGATCGTGGTGGTGGCGGTGCGGTCCGCGCCCTTCGTGGGGCGCGGCCGCGGGTAGCCGGCGTCGCCGAAGCCGCCGGTCTGGCCGGCGGCGCCGCCGAACATCCCGCTGAACAGGTCCGACAGGTCGGGCCCGGACTGCGTGGTGCGGGGGCCGCCCCCGCCGCCGAACATGCCGCCGAAGACGTCCTCGAAGCCGCCGCCGCCGGCACCGCCCGGGGCGGAGAACCGGGCGCCGCCGCCCATCGCACGGATCGCGTCGTACTCCTGGCGCTCCTGGGGGTCACTCAGGACGGCGTACGCCTCCGAGATCTCCTTGAACTTCTTCTCGGCCGCCTCGTCCCCGGGGTTCTGGTCCGGGTGGTGGGTGCGGGCGAGCTTGCGGTAGGCCTTCTTCACGTCCGATTCGGAGGCGTCCTTGGACACCCCCAGGGTCGCGTAGAAGTCCTTGTCCATCCAATCCTGCGAGGCCATGGTGCCTCCTCTCGTGTGCATCGGTCAGGGGGGGTCGGCCGGCGGCGGGGTGGGCCGCCGGCCGACGGGGTCACTCGTCTCCGGCGGAGACCATCACCTGGGCGGCGCGCAGCACGCGGCCGTCCCGGAGATAGCCGTTGCGGAAGACCTGGACCACGTGGTCCGCGGGCACCTCTGCGTGCGGCTGGCGCATCACGGCCTCGTGCACGGCCGGGTCGAACTCGACGCCGGCCAGCGCCTCCTGGTCGTGGCGCTCGAGGCCGAGGCCGGCCAGGGCGGTGTCGAGCTTGGTCGCGATCGCGGCGAACGGACCGTCCGTCAGGTCGCCGGCGGCGCGGGCGGCGTCGATGTCGTCGAGCACCGGCAGCAGCGCGGTGACGGCCTTGACCACACCGGCGTCCCTGGCCAGGTCGCGGTCGCGGTCCACGCGACGCTTGTAGTTCACGAACTCGGCCTGCAGCCGGCGCAGGTCGGTCTCGAGCTCGGCCTCGCGGTCCGAGGCCGCGGGCTGCGGCGCCTCGGTCCCGGCCTGCGCGCCGGCCTCGTCGAGGATGCGCTCGGCCTGGGCGAGGGCGTCGCCGTCCTCGGCCTGCTCGGCCGCGCTCTCGGCGGAGACCCGGGGCTCACCGGTCTCGGGGTCGATGCGGCGACGGTCGTTGAACACGATGGGCTCCTCCTCGGAGCCGCGCTCGGCATCGGAGGAGCCGTGCGGACGCTGCTGGTCGGCGCTCATGGTGTGTCCTTTCGAAGCGGGTGGGCGCGGCGGGTCCGCCGCGCGGGGGGGTGGTGCGGGAAGGCCGGCGGGCCGGCCCGGCAGGGGCGCGGCCGGGCCGGCCCGCCGGCGGCGTGGGCCTTCGGGGGGGGCGGGGGTGGGCGCCCGCCCCCGCACCGGGGTGGCCGGGCTCCTTCTCGTCGTCCTCCGTGCCCCCCCCCGCGTCCCCGTGGGCCTCGTGGCCGTCCTGCGGGGG
>NZ_RBLN01000030.1:0-16295 GCF_003989405.1 Micrococcus sp. HSID17227
GGCCTCCACCCGCACGCGGTCGCCGGGCTGCAGGGTCGGCTCCATCGACCCGGAGGGGATGAGGTAGACGGGGCCGGTGAGGGCGCGCAGCACCGCGGCCACCACGACGGCGGCCACCACGGTCAGGCCGAGCCACGCCCACCAGCGGCTCGTGCCGGAGGCGGGGGCCGCCGTCGGGCCCGAGGAGGAGCCGGCCCCGGACGCGACGGAGCCCCGTGACCGGCGGGGGTCACGGGGCTCCGAGGTGCGCATGGGTCGATCACCGGTCGGCGGGGCCGACCGGGATGATCACTTGGCGTCGACGCGCTTCTCGCGGATGCGGGCGGCCTTGCCGTGGCGGTCGCGCATGTAGTACAGCTTCGCGCGGCGCACGTCGCCCTTGGTGACGACCTCGATCTTGTCGATGACCGGGGAGTGCACCGGGAACACGCGCTCCACGCCGACACCGAAGGACACCTTGCGGACGCGGAAGGTCTCGCGCACGCCGTAGCCCTGACGGCCCATGACGTAGCCCTGGAACACCTGGACGCGGGCAGTCTTGCCCTCGATGATGTTCACGTGCACCTTGACGGTGTCGCCGGGGGCGAACTCCGGGATGTCGTCGCGCAGCGTCTTCTTGTCGAACGAGTCGAGAATGTGCATGTCGTCTCTCCTGGCGGATGCCACAGGTCAACCGCGTGGTAGGCGGGCGCACGGCCCGTCCACGTCCGCATGACGAGGGGGCCGGGTCCCGAGCCGAGGGCCGGGCTCCGCACGTGGGGTGCGGTCCCGGGGTCCGATCCGTTGACGCGCGCCCCCTGTGGCAGGTCGGGCGTCCGGCGGACACGAGGACCCATTATGCCACAGCCGACGACGTCGCGACGCCCCTCCAGCCCGTCGGGCGTGGCGGGTCAGTCCTCGGAGTCGTACGCCGCCCACAGGTCCGGACGTCGCTCGCGCGTGCGCTCCTCCTGCTGGGCCCGACGCCAGGCCGCGACCTTGCCGTGGTCGCCCGAGAGCAGCACGGGCGGCACCGCACGGCCCCGCCAGTCCGCGGGCTTGGTGTAGACCGGGTACTCCAGCAGGCCGTCCTCGTGGGACTCCTCGACGAGCGAGGCCGGGTTGCCCACGACGCCCGGCACGAGGCGGCCGACGGCCTCGATCATCGCCAGCGCCGCGACCTCGCCGCCGTTGAGCACGTAGTCGCCCAGCGAGACCAGCCGCACCTCGAAGAGCTCCTCGGCCCAGCCGAAGACGCGCTCGTCGATGCCCTCGTAGCGGCCGCACGCGATCGCCACGTGCTCCCGGCCCGCCAGTTCGCGGGCGAGCCGCTGGGTGAAGCGCTCCCCCGAGGGCGTCGGCACGAGCAGCACGGGGCGGTCCCCCGGCCCCGCCGACGCCGGATCGGCGGGGGCCGGCGCCACAGACCCCTGGGCCGCCACGTGCTCGAGCGCGAGTGCCCACGGCTCGGGTTTCATCACCATCCCGGCGCCGCCACCGTAGGGCGTGTCGTCCACGGTGCGGTGCCGGTCGACGGTGAAGTCGCGCAGGTCGTGGACGTGCACGTCCACGAGGCCCTCGCGGCGGGCACGGCCCAGCAGCGAGACGTCGAGGACCGCGAGGTACTCGGGGAAGATCGTGACGACGTCGAAGCGCACTGCTCAGTCCTCCGCATCCGCATCGGCGGGCCCGTCTGCGGCGTCCTCGTCCTCGCCGGTGGCGAGCTCGAGCAGCCCCGGCGGCGGGGTCAGCACGAGCACGCCGGCCTCGGGGTCGATCTCCGGGACGATCTCCTCGACGAAGGGCACCAGGGCCTCCTCCTCGACGCCGTCCAACGCGACGTGCAGCAGGTCCTGGACCGCCCCGGTGGTCAGGGCCGTGACGACGCCGACGCGGTCGCCCTCGACCCGCACCTCGAGGTCCACGAGGTCCTCCTCGTACCACTCGTCGGACTCCTCGGGCGCGGCGGGAACGGCGAACAGCTGGGCGCCGCGCAGGGTCTCGGCGACGTTGCGGTCCAGCGACTCGGCGAAGCCGACCACGAGGATCTGCTTGTTCCACCGGGCCCGGGTGACGGTGAGCTCCGCCGGCAGGCCCGGGGCGCCGTCGCGCACCACGAGTCGCTCGCCGGGGGCGAAGCGGGCGTCCGGGTCGTCGGTGAAGACCTGCACGGTCACCTCGCCGCGGATGCCGTGCGGCTTGCCGATGCGGGCGACGCGGACGAGGTCGTCCTGGGCTGCGGGACTCATGGGCTCTCCTGGGTGGGACGGTCGGTGGCGGGAGGGGGCGGGGCCGCAGACGACGACGGCCCGCCGGCCCGGTGAGGGGCGGGCGGGCCGTGCGTCACGGGCCGTCAGGAGCGGCGGTCGGTCTCCACCACGTCCACGCGGACGGGGTGGCCGGCCAGGCCGTCCAGCACGGTGCGCAGCGCGGTGGCGGTGCGACCCTGGCGGCCGATCACGCGACCCAGGTCCTCGGGGGCCACGCGGACCTCCAGCATGTCGCCGCGCCGCTGGGAGCGGGCGTCCACGCGGACCGCCTCGGGCGTGTCCACGATGCCGCGCACCAGGTGCTCGAGGGCCTCGGTCAGCATGGTCACTCGGACTTCTCGGCGTCCTCGGCCGGCGCCTCAGCGGCCTCCTCGGACTCGGCCGGGGCCTCCTCCTGCTTCGGCTCCTCCGGCAGGATGACCGAGCCCTTCTCGGGGGCCACGAAGGCCTCCTTCTCGGACTTGGACTTCAGGGTGCCCTCGGCGCCCGACTCGCCCTTGAACTTCTGCCAGTCACCGGTGACCTTCAGCAGCGCGGCGACCTGCTCGGTCGGCTGGGCGCCGACGGAGAGCCAGTACTGGGCGCGCTCCGAGTCGATCTCGATGAACGAGGGCTCCTCGGTGGGGTGGTACTTGCCGATCTCCTCGATGGCACGGCCATCGCGGCGGGTGCGCGAGTCCATGACGACGACGCGGTAGAACGGGGCGCGGATCTTGCCGAACCGCTTCAGACGAATCTTGACAGCCACGAGTGTGGTTCTCCTTCAGTGGATCTGGGGGGCCGGGGCACGACGCCGCGTGGGGGCAGCGGGCGTCGACGACCTGGCACACGGAACGGAGCGCAGCGGAGGATAGAGGGTCGTCCGGGCTCACGCTCAGTACCGTGCCATTCTGCCAGATCGGGCGGGCCGGTGCACACCCGGCGCGCCGCGACCGAGCAGCGGGCGGCTCAGCGGTCCTTGAGGTACTTCTCGAAGCCCGCCGGCAGGTTGAGGGTGGACGGGTCGAAGCCCTCCATGCCCGCGCCGTCGCGGCCGAACACCGCCCCGGCCTGCGCCTGGGCGGCGCGGGCGCGCCGCTCCTCGATCGCCTTGCGCTCGGCCGCGGCCTTGGCCGGGTTGCCGGACTTCACGCGATCGCGCTTCGCGTTCTTGCCCTTGCCCTTCGTCTTGCGGGAGGCGCCGCCCGGCATCCCGGGCATGCCCGGGATGCCACCGCCGGCGGCCATGCGCTTCATCATCTTCTGCGCCTCGGCGAAGCGCTCGAGCAGGCCGTTGACCTCGGACACGCTCACGCCCGAGCCGCGGGCGATGCGGGCACGGCGCGAGCCGTTGATGATCTTGGGGGCCACGCGCTCGTGCGGGGTCATCGAGTGGATGATCGCCTCGACGCGGCCGATCGACGACTCGTCGAACTGCTCGAGCTGCTGCCGCATGCCCTGGGCGCCCGGCATCATCATGAGCATCTTCTTCAGCGAGCCCATCTTCTTGAGCTGCTGCATCTGGGCGAGGAAGTCGTCGAGGGTGAAGTCCTCCTGGTCCGCGAACTTGCGGGCCATCTTCTCGGCCTCGCTGCGGTCCCAGTTCTGCTCGGCCTGCTCGATCAGGGAGAGCACGTCGCCCATGTCGAGGATGCGCGAGGCCATGCGGTCCGGGTGGAAGACCTCGAAGTCCTTCAGGCCCTCACCCGTGGAGGCGAACATGATCGGCTTGCCGGTCACGTGGCGGACGGACAGCGCGGCGCCGCCGCGCGCGTCGCCGTCGAGCTTGGTGAGCACGACGCCGGTGAAGCCGACGCCCTCGTTGAACGCCTGGGCCGTGGCGACGGCGTCCTGGCCGATCATCGCGTCGATGACGAAGAGCACCTCGTCCGGGTCCACGGCGGCGCGGATGTCCGCGGCCTGCTGCATGAGCTCGGCGTCCACACCGAGGCGGCCCGCGGTGTCGATGATGACCACGTCGTGGTACTTCGTGTTGGCCTCGGCGACGCCGTCGCGGGCCACCTGAACCGGGTCGCCGGTGGCGGCCTCGAACTCGGAGGAGACGCCGGGGTGCGGCGCGTAGACCGGGACGCCGGCGCGCTCGCCGCCGACCTGCAGCTGCTTCACGGCGTTCGGGCGCTGGAGGTCGCAGGCCACGAGCAGCGGGGTGTGGCCCTGGGACTTGAGCAGGTGGGCGAGCTTGCCGGCGAGGGTCGTCTTGCCGGCGCCCTGCAGGCCCACGAGCATGATGACGGTGGTGCCCGTCTTGGCGTGCTGGATGCGCCGGGTCTCGCCGCCGAGGATGCCCACGAGCTCCTCGTTGACGATCTTCACGACCTGCTGGCCCGGGTTCAGGGCCTGGGCCACCTCGGCTCCGAGGGCGCGCTCCTTGATCTGCGCGATGAACTGGCGGACCACGGGCACGGCGACGTCGGCATCCAGGAGGGCGCGGCGGATCTCGCGTGCGGTGGCGTCGATGTCCGCCTCGCTCAGCCGCCCCTTGCCCTTGAGGCTGCGGAAGGTGGCTGTGAGGCGGTCGGACAGGGAGTTGAACACGGCGGGTGTGATCCTTCGAAGCGGGGTCGACTGATCCGGACGCGGTCGGTCGCGGGCGCCGCGGCATCCACCGCGGCGCCCGCCAAGCCTAGCAACCGACCGGGCTCACCCGTCCGCGGCGGCTCACCGCGCCTCCGCGGGGACGGGCACCCCGCCGAAGCCGACATCGTAGGCCGACTCGTCGTGCAGGGTCAGATCGACGCCCCGCTCCTCGTCCTCCTTGCTCACCCGCAGGCCCATGGTCCCGCGCAGGACCAGGGCGATGACCGTGGTCACCACGGCGGTGAAGACCACGGCGACGAGCACGGCCACCGTCTGGGCCACCAGGAGACCGGCGTCTCCGCCGTAGAACAGGCCCGCCCGGCCCTCGTCCGGCAGGGCGAAGAAGCCGATCAGCACGGTGCCCAGGATGCCGGAGGTGAGGTGCACGCCGACGACGTCGAGCGAATCGTCGAAGCCGAGGCGGTACTTGAGGTTGACCGCGAGCGCGCTGGCCGCGCCGGAGACCAGGCCGATCACCACGGCCCCCAGGGGGCTCACATAGGCGCACGCGGGCGTGATGGCGACCAGTCCCGAGACGATCCCGGACGCGGTGCCGATCGAGGTCGGCCGGCCGCGGCGCAGCCACTCCACGAACACCCAGCCGAGCATGCCGGCGGCGCCGGCGGCGAGGGTGTCCACCCAGATCAGTCCGAGCTCGTCGACGCCGCCCGCCGCGCCCCCGTTGAACCCGAACCAGCCGAACCAGAGCAGGGCCGCGCCGAGCATGGTGAACGGGACGTTGTGCGGCCGGTGGCCGGGGTCCACGCCGAAGCCGTGGCGCTTGCCCAGCAGCAGCGCGAGCACGAGGGCGGCCACGCCGGCGCTGATGTGCACCACGAGCCCGCCGGCGAAGTCGAGGGCCTCCCCCAGGCGGGCGCCGATGGCGCCGTCCGCGGAGAGGAGCCCGCCGCCCCACACCATGTAGGCCAGCGGCGCGTAGACGACGGTGGTCCAGACGGGCACGAAGACGCACCACGTGACGAACTTGAAGCGGTCGGCCACCGCGCCGGAGATGAGGGCGACCGCGATGATCGCGAAGGTGGCGCCGTAGGCCGCGGCGACGAGCCCGCCCTCGGCCATCGTGCCGGTCAACCCGAGGTCACCGGCGGGGTTCCCCACCACCCCGGCCCACCCGTCGCCGCCGGTCATCCCGTGGACCCACAGGACCCAGACGACTCCGACGAGGCCCATCGAGACGAAGGACATCATGATCATGTTGAGCGAGGACTTCGCGCGGGTCATGCCGCCGTAGAAGATGGCCAGTCCGGGTGTCATGAGCAGGACCATCGCCGCGCTCGTCACCATCCACACTGTCCCTGCGTCCAGGACGTTCGACTCCTCCATGGGGGTCTCCTTCGGTCCGGGCCGCGAGCCGGGGGGCGCACGCCCGTCCCGCGGCGTCGCTGCCCGGCCCCGATCGGGGCCGATGCAAGGAAGATACCGGAGGAGTGGGCCGCACCACACGTTGATGACGTCTCCGTGACAGAACAGGGCCCCTCCCGACGACGTCGGGAGGGGCCCTGGACCGGGGTGCGGGACGTCAGTCGGCCAGCAGCGCGTCCACGAAGCCCTCGGCGGTGAACGGTGCGAGGTCGTCGGGGCCCTCGCCGAGGCCGATCAGCTTGACGGGCACGCCGAGCTGGCGCTGGATGGCGATCACGATGCCGCCCTTGGCGGTGCCGTCCAGCTTGGTCAGCACGATGCCGGTGACGTCCACGACCTCGGCGAACACCTTCGCCTGGGTCAAGCCGTTCTGGCCGGTGGTGGCGTCGAGGACGAGCAGGACCTCGTCCACCTCGGCCTGCTTCTCGATGACGCGCTTGATCTTGCCGAGCTCGTCCATGAGGTTGGCCTTGTTCTGCAGACGGCCCGCGGTGTCCACGAGCACGACGTCGACGCCCTCGGCGATGCCGCGTTCCACGGCCTCGAAGGCGACGGACGCCGGGTCGGCGCCCTCCTTCTCGGAGCGGACGGTCTCGACGCCCACGCGGGCACCCCACGTGGCGAGCTGCTCGGCGGCGGCGGCGCGGAAGGTGTCCGCGGCGCCGAGCACGACGGTGCGGTCCTCCGCCACGAGCACGCGGGCGAGCTTGCCCACGGTGGTGGTCTTGCCGACGCCGTTGACGCCCACGACCATGGTCACGGCGGGGCGGTCGCCCTTGCGGGTCGCGGCGAGACGGCGGTCCATCGAGGGGTCCACCATCGCCACGAGCTCCTCGCGCAGCAGGGTGCGCACCTGCTCGGGGTCACGCGTGCCCTCGACCGTGACACGGGCCTTGAGGCGGTCGACGAGCTCCAGGGTGGGCTCGGTGCCGAGGTCCGCCATCAGCAGCGTCTCCTCGATCTCGTCCCACACGTCGTCGTCGATGCGGTCCTGGGACAGCAGCGCCAGCAGGCCCTTGCCGAAGACGTTGTTGGACTTGAGCAGGCGGGCCCGCAGGCGGGCCAGGCGCGAGCCGGCGGCCTCGGGCCGCTCGTACTCGGGCTTCGCCGGGGCGGTCTCCACCTCCTCGACGACGGCGGTCTCCGGCTCGGCGACGACGGGCGGCGCCTCGTCGACCTCGGGGCGCTCCAGGACGGCGGTGGACCCCGACGGGGCCGCGTGCCGCGGGCTCGGGCGCGGGTCGTCTGCGTCCCGCACCCCCTGGTACGAGCCCTTCGGCGGGGCGGGGCGCCGGTCCAGCAGGCCGACGAGCACGCCGCCCAGCAGCAGGGCGGTCACGACTGAGACTATGAGCACGATTTCCACGGGCCCAGTCTGTCACACGGGCCGTCGCCCGCCCCGGGCCGCACGGTTCACGTCAGGCGGGAGAGCGTGCCGTCCTGCTGCACCGCGACTCGGGCGTGCCCATCCTCGCTCCGGACCGTGAGGATGACGGAGCCGTCGGGGGCGCTCTCACTGTCCACCCTCACGGCGTCGCCCGCGGCGGCCGGGACGAGCACACTCACGATCGCGGACTCGGCTCCGGTCGAACGGAACGCGACCTGCGTCGCCTCCTCCCGTTCCTGCTCTGCGGGGTAGTGCCATCCGTGGTGGGCGTGGCCGCCCTCGACGTCGGTCTCGCCCCGTCGGAGGTGGACACCGCCACGCGACACCGGCTCACCGTCCAGGCGCACCTGCACCAGGGTCGTCGATTCGCCGGAGCCTGCGTCCACCGCCCGGACGGTGTCCTCGGAGACCCTCTCTGCCGAGAACTCCGCCGGAAGATTCCACAGCGTCTCGACCACATGGTCCGTCCGGCCGTCGAGGATGCGAGTGCGATCCACGATGACGGCGGCGTCCGGGTCGGTGAGCACGAGGACAGAACGGGCCCGCTCCCCGCCGACGTCCAGATTCTGGCGCGCCGTCGCACCGTCGGCAGAGCCATCCGACGACACCCACACATCACCCCGCTCGGCAGGACCCGCGCCCGGGTACTCGTCGAGCGTCGGAATGTGGATCACGTTGTGCGCGGTCGGTCCCAGACCCCACGGTCGCCAGCTGTCCTCGACGATGCCGGGATGTCCCCCGTCTTCGACGATCTGGCGACCGCGCGCCGTGTACAGGAACTGCATCAGATCACCGCGGTGGGACTTCGTCTCCCGCCCCGTGCCCGTGCGCAGCATCCATGCGGCGGCGTCCGCGAAACCGCCTCCGGGAGTTCCCCAGGATGACCGGCCGAATACGGGACCGGAGTCAAAAGCACGGACACGGTCGGCAGGCGCGACGCCCTCCGCCCCGTTGGTGGCCGCGTAGCGCAGCTCATCGCTCATGCCGTCGAATGGCCTGACAGGGAACTCTGCACTGTCCCCGTATTGCCAGTATGAGCCCGTCGAATCAACCATATGAGGAAGGGCTTGACCCATTTTTTCCACCCCATCCTCGAAGGCGCCGGATTCGACCCCGCATCGGGCTGCCGTCTCATCAATGGCTTGGAAGAGCACATAGTTGAATTGCGCGTAATGCGGTGCCGCTTCGTTACTGAGGCCCTGGTCGTCCACCTGGAAGGGGATATCTCCTTCGGCGCGCTCCATGGCGTGCTCCATCCAGTCCGGTCGGCCCAGAACGCACCCGGCGCCCAGAAGAGCCAGATTCTCCATCGACCCGTGATTGTGCCGCTTCGAGTAGCGCGCCATGTTCTGCGCTGCGTGCTGGCCGATCAGGTCATCCAGCCAGGCGTACTGCTCCGGCAGACTGCCGTCCTCGGCGAGTTCAGCAGAACGTGCTGCGCGGTCGGCGACCACTTCCCGGAAGCAGAGGAGGACGCCCATGCGATGATGGTTGGCTTCCGCATCATCATGGTCGCCGCCCCATCCGCCCTCGTGGTCAGCCCGCCAATCGCGTATGACGCGCTCCGCGACACCGAAGGCCTCCTCGTCGCCTTCCCGGCCGGCTTCGATACTGGGCCCGATCCACCTGAGGGAAGACAGCCACAGACGCCAGCCTTCGTCTTGGTAAGGATCTCTATCCCAGTCGATGTCACCCGATCCGTCACCCACCGCGACGGGATCGAACTGGCGCCACCCGTAGACGTCCCGCGCATTGGTCTCCACCGTGTTGAATCTCTGGAGCTGCCCATAGGCTCGACACGGAGAGAGGCTTGCGCGCTCGACGGCGGTCATGGGGTGGCCAGCTGTCTGGGGAGGATCCCCGGACTCGCCGCCGGGCGCCGCGGCAGGGTGAGGTGCACAGCCCGCCAACCCGACAGCAGCGGCCAGCAGGCCGGCGCAGACGCGGAACATCCGGCGACGACGGCCGGAGGAAGACCGGTGGTCCATCTCACCAGTGTCCCACGAGGCGTGGCGGACGTCGCCCCGGGCCGCCCACCCGGCGCCGTGCGAGGATGGCGGTCATGCCGTCGTCGTCCGCCCGCTCCTCGCGGGTCCCTCTGCCCCGTGAGATCAAGGTCCTCGTCGCCGCCGCGTTCATCATCGCGATCGGCTTCGGCATCATCGCCCCGCTGCTGCCGCAGTACGCGGCGACGTTCGACGCGTCCGCCGTCGGGGTGGCCGCCGTCGTGTCCGTGTTCGGGCTGACCCGCCTCCTGTTCGCCCCGGTCTCCGGCAAGCTGACGAACCGGCTCGGCGAGACGCCCGTGTACATGACGGGCGTGCTGATCGTGGCCGCGTCCATGTTCCTGGTCGCCTTCGCGCAGACCTTCCCGCAGCTGCTCCTCTTCCGGGCGCTCGGCGGCGTCGGCTCCACCCTCTTCACCGTGTCCGCGATGGCGTTCCTGGCCCGCAAGTCCCCGCCCACGATGCGCGGCCGGATCTCGGGCGCCTACGCGTCCGCGTTCCTGATCGGCAACATCGTGGGTCCGATCGTGGGCTCCGCCCTGTCCGTGTTCGGGTACCGGGCCCCGTTCCTCATCTACGGCAGCTCCCTGGTGGTGGCGGCGGCCCTCGTCTTCTTCCTGCTCAAGGACACCCGGCTCGCGGACCGCGCCGTCCGCGACGTCCGCCCCGCCATGCCGATCCGGGAGGCCCTGGCCAACCCGTCCTACCGGGCCGCGCTGGTCTCCTTCTTCGCCAACGGCTGGGCGACGTTCGGGGTGCGGAACTCGGTGATGCCCCTGTTCGCGGCCACCGCCTTCGCCGGCACGGCGCTGCTGGGCTGGGAGGTGGACGGCGCGCTCATGGCGGGCCTGGCCCTGTCCGTGTTCGCGCTCGGCAACGTCACCGCCGTGACGTTCAGCTCGCGGCTGTCCGACCGGCATGGACGCCGTCCGCTGATCCTCGCGGGCCTGCTCGTCATGGCCGTCACCACCGGGGTGATCGGCTGGATGAGCTCGCCCGCGCTCTTCCTGCTCGCGTGCCTGCTGGCCGGCGCCGGCACGGGCACCCTCAACGCCCCGCAGCAGGCGGCCATCGGCGACGTCGTCGGCCAGGGGCGGCGCTCCGGCGCTGTGATGTCCACCGCCCAGATGTCCGCCGACCTGGGCGCCATCTCCGGTCCGCTGCTGGCCGGGCTCGTGGTGGACACCGCCGGCTACGGATGGGCGTTCGCGCTCACCGGCGGCGTCATCCTGCTCGGCGCGCTCGCGTGGTGGCGTGCTCCGGAGACCAATCTGCCGATCGTGCCCGGTGGGCCCCGCACCGGGTCCCTGCCGCTGGTCCGCCCGGAGGACGCCCGGGTGACCCCGCGCGAGGACGGGTGAGGTCGGGGCACGCACGAGGCCGCCGTCCGCGCGGGGACGGCGGCCTCGTGGCGTCGACGGGTCAGGCCGGCATCCAGTCCCAGCCATACCAGAGGTCAGCCACAGCCACACGCCACACGTTCTTGGCATAGCGCCGCCGATCCATGCCGTCCGGCAGGGAGACGGATCCCGAAAGGGCCGTGGCAGCCACTGCGAAGAGCAATGGTTCCGGCAGGTGGTCCTGCAGGACCTCCTGGTTCGGGCTCTCTGCAAGGATCCGGCTGAGCTCCACCAGAGTGCGGGATGAGTACTCACCAATTCGTGCCGGTCCGGTCCGTGGGGCCGGCTCGCGATCCGGCAGCGGAGCGGTCCGCTCGGCGTAGAAGGGTCCCGACCATGCGGGATCCGGGCCCTTCTGCTCGAAGCCCCAGGAATTGTTGCCCAGCGGCACGGCCATCACCTCAGGCCAGATCCGCGCCAGAGCACCGAAGAGAGCTCGGTGGGACACCTTTTCCCCCATGGTCAGCGCGTCAGCCACGGCTGTCACCTCGGCGTCACCGAGCGGGTAAGCGATCGTCGCGTCCCGGCCGTAGTGGGCGATGTGGGCGTGCAGGTACGCTCCTGAGCGGAACTGCCGGGCGTAGAGATACAACTTCTCTGCCCGGTCCTGGGCCGGCACCTCGTGGAACCAGCGCGTCAACGCCTCCTCGAGAGGTCGTCTGCGCGACTCCACCAGCAGGTCGGGGTTGGACCGCGCGCGCACCCGGCGCAGGGCATCGGCCGTGGTGTAGCGAAGCCTCTGGGCCATGCCGCCCTTGAGGAGCGGCCACTGCCCCAACATGATGCCCTCCCCCGGGGTGCGCGGGTTCGATCCCACATAGCGAGTGGTGTGGGCCTCTGACAGTGGCTGGCCACCCGCCTGGAACAGGGTGGTCAGGATCCGCTCCCGTTCGCCGGCCGCGTCAACGGGGGTGGGCTGGGTGACCGTCAGGGGCATCCCCAAACGGTCCGTCATCATGCGAGCGACGAGCGGATCCGGCTCGTGCTCCTCGCCGAAGGTGACGGCATGAACCTCCATGTCTCTGCCCTTGAGCAGCGCCAACAGGGTGCGAGAGTCCTTGCCCCCGGACAGTCGCAGCTGCACCGGCCGACCGTCGAGTACGGCCTCCACCCGATCCATCGCCCCCAGCATCGCTTCGGCCGCCGCCTCGGCGCCCTCCTCCGGAGTATGGTCCTCGGTCAGCGTCGATCGGAGCCCCGGCGGGACGTCACCCAGCCGGGCCCGGCCTTGGACGATCTCCAACGACCGATCGACGGGCAGGCGGCTCACCCCCTCGAACGGACTGACCTCCTCGAGGCTGTACCCGGAATAGAGGTAGTGGGCGAGGTATCGCTCGTCGCGCCGCACCCCCGCCCGGCGGCCACCGGCCAGCGCCAGGGCCGGCAGCAACGGCCGGTTGGAGACGTACACGTGCTCCGAGTCCTGCGCCCAGTAGAGACCGTCGAAAGCGGGCACGGTGGCCCACGCGGTCACCCGGTCCACGTGGCGTTCCACCATCACGGCCGCGTACTGACCCCATACCGGGCGGTCGTACCCGAGACGGGAGCCCACCCGGCGGACATTCCGGATCAGCTCATCCCACACGGGATGGCCGCCGGTGACGGCCCACCGGTCCGCCTCGGCAGCGGCAAGCGCGGGGCCACCAGTGCGCTGGAACACGAGGGCGACGGTCGTGACGGAGGGCTCCACGATCACAGGCTCCTGGTCGTAGACCGGGCCCACGAACGGTGCGTAACCGTCAGCGACCGCGCGCAGGCGGCTCCGGGTGAGGTCGAGGGTGAGACCCCGGCGGGGCCGACGCGGGACGGCGAGGAGGAACTCGGTCACGCCGGATCCCCCCCGTCGAAGGCCGGCAGCCGCTCGCCCACGCCGAGCAGCTCGGCGATCGCCGAGACCGTGCGCTCCGCCGCGCGGCCGTCGCCGTAGGGGTTCACGGCCTGGGACATCGCGGTGTACGCGGCCTCATCCGTCAGCAGGCGGGTGACCTCGGTGACCACGACCTCCTCGTCGGTGCCGATCAGACGCACGGTGCCGGCGGTCACGGCCTCGGGACGCTCGGTGTTCTCGCGCATCACGAGGACGGGCTTGCCCAGGGACGGGGCCTCCTCCTGGACGCCGCCGGAGTCCGTCAGCACGACGGTGGCCACGGACAGCAGGTGGGTGAATTCGCCGTAGGCCAGGGGCTCGGTCACGAGCACGTTCTCGCGGCCCTCGATCTCCGGCAGGATCGCCTCGCGCACCACCGGGTTGCGATGCGCCGGCAGCACGAAGGTGACCTCCGGGTGGTCCGCGGCCAGGCGGGCCAGGGCGCGCCCGACGCCGCGCATCGCGTCGCCCTGGTTCTCGCGCCGGTGGGTCGTCACCAGGACGACGCGACGGCCGGACGCCTCCAGCTCGGCCAGACGCTCGTCCTCGAACGGCACCTGGTGGCTGACGGCCTCCAGCAGCGCGTCGATCACGGTGTTGCCCGTGACGTAGACGTCCTCCGCGGCCACGGCCTCACGCAGCAGGTTGTCCCGGCTCACGGTGGTCGGGGGCAGGTGCAGCGCCGCGATCTGGCTGGTGATCTTGCGGTTGGCCTCCTCCGGGAACGGGGAGAGGATGTCGAAGCTGCGCAGGCCCGCCTCGGCGTGGACCACGGGGATGCCGCGGTTGAAGGCGGCGACGGCGCCCGCCGTCGAGGTCGTGGTGTCGCCCTGGACGACGACGGCGTCCGGTCGCTCCTGCTCGAGGACGGCGTCGAGCCCGTCGAGGGTGCGGGCGAACACGCCGTTGAGGGTCTGGCGGGGCTGGATGATGTTCAGGTCGTGGTCCGGGACGATGCCGAACAGCTCGTTGACCTGGTCCAGCATCTCGCGGTGCTGCCCCGTGACGGTCACCACGCACTCGAACCGCTCGTCGGCCTGCAGCGCCTTGACGATGGGGGCCACCTTGATGGCCTCCGGGCGGGTTCCGTAGATGGGCATGACCTTGGGCACGGGCTCTCCTGGATTCTCGGCATCCTGGTCCGCGTCCGAACCGGGGCGCGGCTCCGGCCGGGCGTCGACCCCGGCTCCTCTTCACTTTACGCAGAGCGCAGGCGCACAGCCCACTCGCTCCGAACCCGCCGCCCCCGCCCGGTCGGCTTGCTAGACTCCCGGGGCGCGACCAACCCGGCCGCCGATGTTCCCCTGACCCATGGAGAGAGGGTGGATCCGCATGGTCGACTCCATCGAGGCCGAGCAGCGCGGAGCACATGCCGCGGCGACCCTGCACGTGGACGGCTCCGATCTGGGGCGCGTGGGCGCTCGGCCGCGACTGGGACGCTACATCGCCTCGCTGTGGAGCTACCGCTCCTTCATCGTGTTCGACTCGCGCTCGCGCATCGCCGGCGCCGCGTCTACCAACGCCCTTGGCCGCATCTGGATGATCCTGAACCCCATCCTGGACGGCGCCGCCTACTTCCTGGTCTTCGGGGTCCTGCTGCAGACCGGCCGGGGCATCGAGAACTTCATCGCATACCTGATCGTCGGCGTGTTCCTCTTCCGGTACACGTCCCAGGCGATCGCCAACGGATCACGGTCCATCTCCTCGAACCTGTCCATCGTGCGGGCATTCCGCTTCCCCCGAGCCACGCTGCCGATCGCTTCCAACCTGCGCGAGCTGCTGCTCTTCCTGCCGACCCTGGCCGTGATGATCGTCCTCATCCTGGTCATCCCCCCGTTCGAGCACATCACCTGGCGGTGGCTGCTGCTCGTGCCGTTGCTCGCTCTGCAGACCCTGTTCAATCTGGGGCTCTCCCTGCTGCTGGCCCGCGTCGTGGCCCGGTGGGCTGACGTGGCCAACCTGATCACCTTCGGCACCCGCATCTGGCTGTACCTCTCCGCCGTGTTCTTCAGTGTGCAGCGGTTCGAACACGTGCCGGCGCTGGTGACCGCCATGCACCTGAACCCGATGTACTGCGTGCTGGACATCGCCCGCCAGTCGCTGCTCTACGGCGCCAATGCCGACCCGATGCGGTGGATCGTCCTGCTCGCCTGGACCGCCCTCCTCCTGGTGGTGGGCACGGTGGTGTTCTGGGACGCCGAGGAGTCCTATGGAGACGAACGATGACCGGGCATCCTGACGACGTGGGCACTATCGAGGTGGCGGATCCCGCCGTGGTGGTGGACGAGGCATCCATGACCTACACCGTCCGCTCGGCCGACGCCGTCCAGGGTCGTCGACGCACCGGCAGCGGTGTGAAGACCACGGTGGTGGAGGCGCTCAAGCCGTTGTCCTTCGCCGTGGAGCGAGGCGAGTCAGTCGGCGTGATCGGCACGAACGGCTCCGGCAAGTCCACGCTGATGAAGCTGGTCACCGGTCAGCTGCAGCCCACCACCGGCCGGGTGTACGCCACGAGCACGCCCGTGATGCTCGGCGTCAACGCCGCCCTGGTGCGGCAGGTGTCCGGGGAGGACAACATCATGCTCGGCTGCCTCGCCATGGGCATGAGCCGGCGACAGGCCCGGGAGAAGCGAGACGCCGTCGCCGCCCTCTCCGGACTGGACGACAAGGCCCTCCAGATGCCCTTGAAGGCTTATTCCTCGGGCATGGCCTCCCGTCTCCAGTTCGCCATCGCCACGTCCGTGGACCCCGACATCCTGGTGATCGATGAGGCCCTGAACACGGGTGATGCGCAGTTCCGGGCTCGCACGCGTGCCCGGCTCGACGAGCTGCGGCAGCAGGCCGGCTGTGTGTTCCTGGTGAGCCACTCCCTCAGCACGATCCAAGAGATGTGCTCACGGGCCATCTGGCTCGAGCGGGGCGTGCTCACGATGGACGGAGACCCCGGCAGGGTCGCCAGGACCTACAAGCGGTACACGCGTCGGATGTCCGACGGCCGCGAGGACGAGGGCCGCGAGCTGCTCGCCGAGAAACAGGCAGAATTGGTGCGGTGCCGGGTCGCCTGGGCCGGTGGCACTGCTCCGACGGGCACGACGCAGCTGTGACCCCGTTCGGCCGCGCGGTGACCCGTCTCGGGCCTGGCGCCCGCCGCTGGTGGGCCCGGGCCGACGTCCTCGGTCGCCGCGCAGCGCAGCGCGCCGGGGCCGCGGGTCGGCACGTGGCGCGCTGGGGACGCGGCGCCGTCGGGGGCCTCACCCTTCCGGCCCCGCGCATCCCACACCAGCGCCACCTCGGCCCCGGCCTCAGACCCACGGGTACCGCCGGGCTTACCGAGCCGCTGGACACGCGCGGTGGGGGCGGGGAGCGCGGGGGCCGTGGCCCCCTCCGCCGGGGCGCCGCCCGCTGCGAGGCAGCCGTCCCCCCTGC
>NZ_RBLN01000312.1:0-2198 GCF_003989405.1 Micrococcus sp. HSID17227
CCCTGTCCCGGACGCAGACCGGCGCCGCCCCCGTGCCCTACACGGCGACCCCCGCGGAGGCCCTGCTGGACACGGGCCTCGTGCTGACCGTGCTCGGCGGGTGCGCGGCCCTGGCGCCGCGGTGGGCCGGGCTGCTGGCCGTGCCCGGCGCGATGACGCTGTCCGTGTACGTGGCGCACCTGTGGTACCTCGGCTGGGTGCGGGGGCTCGGACCCGGGCCGTGGCGCAGCGCCACGGGCACGGACGACACGTGGTTCAACCTGGCCGTGCTGGTGGCCGGCGCGCTGCTGCTGCCGCTGCTGTGGCGGGCCGTCGTGCGTATCGGCCCGTTCCGCGCGGGGCCGCTGGAGGGCGTCGTCCGCCTGCTGACGGCCCCGTTCGACCGCGCGCGCTGACCGACGTCCACCCCAGCGGGTAGCCTCGAGAGCGTGAGCGAGCGAACCACCTACCTGCTGATCGACGGCGAGAACATCGACGCCACCCTCGGCACGTCCATCCTGCAGCGGCGCCCCCAGCCCGACGAGCGGCCACGCTGGAAGCGCCTGCTCGGCTACCTCGAGGACCGCTGGGACCAGCCGGTCAAGGGCCTGTTCTTCCTCGCCATCGACGGTGAGATCCCCATCCCGTTCGTCCAGGCGCTCACCGCCCTCGGCTTCCAGCCGATCATGCTGCGGGGCGAGGGCAAGGTCGTGGACATCGGCATCCAGCGCACCGCGGAGGCGCTGCTGGGCCGGGAGGACGACGTCGTCCTCGTCAGCCACGACGCCGACTTCGCCCCCCAGCTCACCGACCTCGCGGCCACGCCGGGCCGACGCACCGGGATCATGGGCTTCGAGGAGTTCCTCTCCCACGAGCTGCGCCGCATCCCCGGGGTCGAGTTCTTCGACCTGGAGCACGCGGTGGGCGCGTTCGACTCGTCCCTGCCGCGCCTGCGCGTGATCGACGTCGAGGCGTTCGACCCGTACGAGTTCCTCTGACCCGCCGGGGGTGGCCCGCGGCTCAGTCCGTGGGCAGCTCCAGCAGGCGTTCGACGGTGGCGGCCACCCCGTCGTCGTCGCACGCCCCGACCACGCCGTCCGCCGCGGCCAGCAGCGACGGATGGCCCGAGGCCACGGCCAGGCCGAGACCAGCCCACTGGAGCATCTCCAGGTCGTTGGGCATGTCCCCGAACGCGACGACGTCGACCGGCGCGACCCCCCGGCTCGCGGCGAACTCGGCGAGGGTCGCGGCCTTGTGCACGCCCGGGGCGGACATCTCCACGAGCGCGATGCCGGGCGCGGAGTGCGTGGCACTCACGAGCTCGTCCAGCTCGGCGCGGGCCGCGGCGAGGAAGGCGTCCGGGGCCAGGGTGTCCGAGCGGGCCAGCAGCTTCACCACGCCCAGCCGACCCGGCAGCGCGGCCTCGAGCGTGGCCGCCGCGTGGACCTCGGCCCGGAACTCGGCGCGCTCGGAGAACGCGTGCTCCCAGAAGAAGCCCTCGAGGGTCTCGGCGCCGAAGGACACGGTGCGGTCCAGGGCGCGCAGCCGGTCCGTGGCGGTCCACACGGCCTCGACGGGCATGGGGTGGGCGATCAGGACGTCGTCCGTGGCGGTGTCCACGAGGACGGCGCCGTTGGAGCAGATCACCGGGCCGACGGGGCCGAGCTGCGCGCTCAGCGGGCCGAGCCAGCGGAGGGGACGGCCGGTCACGAACACCACCTCGACGCCGGCGTCGTGGGCGTCCCGCAGCGCCGCGATGGTGCGCGGGCTCAGGCGCCCCGACCGCGTGTGCCGGTACCCGATGATGGTGCCGTCCAGGTCCGTCGCGATCATCCGCGGACGGCGCGAGGGCAGGGGCAGGGCGGGCATGCGCTCAGTCTAGGCCGGGGCCGTGCGGCGGGCCGGGGTGTCCTCCGCGGGCGAGCGGGGGCACGATGGGGGCGTGGACACCGCACAGCAGACCACCGCACAGGACACCGCCCCGGACCCCGCGTCGACGACGCCCCGCACGGTCACCGTCACCGGCGCCGCCGGCAACATCGGCTACGCGCTGCTCTTCCGCATCGCCGCCGGCGGGATGCTCGGCCCGGACACCCCGGTCCGGCTGCGCCTGCTCGAGATCCCGGCCGCCCTGGGCGCCGCGGAGGGCACCGCCATGGAGCTCGCCGACGCGGCCTTCCCGCTGCTGGCCGACGTGGAGGTCACGGAGGACCCGGCCC
>NZ_RBLN01000313.1:0-2447 GCF_003989405.1 Micrococcus sp. HSID17227
TTAGCGTGAGTCATGAGTGGGTCTCTTCTGGCAGGTGGGTGGTGTAGGAACTTCCATCCTGCGGGGCGGGGCCCACTCGTCTCATCTCAGCCGGCGCCTCGTGGCAAGAACCTCATGACCCACAACATCTAGAAGCAGCCGAGGCATGTCCCAATGATGCCGGCGTCTACGACGACCTCCAGGTCAAGTCCCTGGAAGTGGTGTAACCGTCTTCGAGGCATGAGAATCAGGCCAGGGCCGGCATCACCTCCGTGCCCATCACGGTGCCCGGTTCTTGCGTGAGGGGCTCGCGGCAGCGGGCCAGCAGCTCGAGACCGAGGTACCGGCGGCCCTCGGCCCACTCATCCGTCTGCTCAGCCAACACGGCCCCCACGAGCCGCACCACGGCATCCCGGTTCGGGAAGATGCCCACCGCGTCCGTGCGGCGCCGGATCTCCCGATTCAGGCGCTCGGCAGGGTTGTTCGACCAGATCTGGGACCACACGTCCTTCGGGAACGAGATGAACGCGAGGATGTCCTCCCGAGCAGCATCGAGGTGCCCAGCCACGGCGGGCAACCGCTCGGCCACGTAGTCCAAGAGCCGGTCGAACTGGGCGTGCACCGCCGGCCCGTCAGGCTGGTCGTAGACGCTGTGGAGCATGGCCTTCACCGCCGGCCACATGGCCTTCGGGGTCACCGCCATCAGGTTCGCGGCATAGTGCGTGCGGCACCGCTGCCACACGGCCCCGGGCAGGTTCGCCGCGATGGCTTCGACCAGGCCACGGTGGGAGTCCGAAGTCACCAGTCTCACCCCGTGAAGGCCGCGGGCGACCAGATCAGCGAAGAACTCGTTCCACGCCGCGCCTGACTCCGTGGTGGCCACCCGCAGCCCGAGTACCTCACGTCGCCCGTCAGCGTTGACGCCGGTGGCGACCATGGCCACCGCGTTGATCACCCGACCACCCTCGCGAACCTTCATGGTCAGGGCGTCCGCGGCGAGGAACACGAACGGGCCGGCATCCCCCAGCGGGCGGTGCCGGAACGCGTCGATGTGCTCGTCCAGCTCGGCGGCCATCCGGCTGACCTGGGACTTCGAGAGCGAGTCGATGCCCAGCTGGCGCACGAGCTTGTCCATGCGTCGGGTGGAGACCCCAGCGAGGTAGCAGTCGGCGACGACCGTGATCAACGCGGACTCGGCCCGCTTGCGTCGCTCGAGCAGCCACTCTGGGAAGTACGTGCCGGCGCGCAGTTTCGGGATGGCCACGTCGATCGTGCCGGCGCGGGTGTCGAGGGGCCGGTGGCGGTACCCGTTGCGCTGTGCGGTGCGGGTATCAGAAGCGGTGCCGTACTCGGCGCCGCAGACCGCGTCTGCGTCAGCGCTGAGCAGGGCGTTGATCACGGTCTGCAGCAGGTGGCGCAACAAGTCCGGCGAGGCTTCGCCGATCGCTTCGCGTAGCAGGCGTTCAGGGTCGACAATGTGAGGAGCGGTCATCGTGGTGATGTCCCTTTCGAGAGTGCTGTGGAAGGTTCACTCGAAGGCTCCCACGGTGACCGCGTCCATGCTGGGGACGGTGTTGGCGGCCGGGGAGGGTTACACCACTATCAGGGACTCAACTCGACCTCCAGGCCCTGGACCTCACCGATCGCCAGATTCAGAAGGCGTCTTCGGACCTCGAGGCTCATGGTTACCTCGAGCCCGGTAGTACCAGTTCGTACCGGCCCGTACTCACGTCCGCAGGCCTTGATCTCGTGGCCGCCTACCAGACTCCCTTCGTGTGGCCGCCGGCAGAAAGCGGGTTCTCAGTGACCAACCACCACGACAACTCCGTTACTCAGAACGTCCAGACCGGCAACGGGTCGAACGTGGCCCTAGCCGGCCACAGGAGCAACGTCACCCTCACCGTCCAGAGCCAGGACCGCCCGGCGCTGGCGGGACAGTTCGAGCAGCTGCGCGAGGTGCTGCACGCGGAGGAGGGCCTCAGCGATTCTGACGCCGTACGTGACCTGCTGACGCGCGTGAACATGCTTGAGGAGCAGGTGGAGGACGGCGACGGCAAGATCCCAGCCAGCCTGCTCGAGCGCTTCCTAAACAAGGCCGTCGAGACCCTCGCGGACGAGTCTGCACAGCGCATCATCCCGGTCCTCAGCACGATCTACGTCCTGTTCGGTCTACCGCCGCTCCCTGCCTGACCGCTCATCCACCGGTGCCCGCCGCATGGCGCTACGGTGCTCCTCAGCGCGTCAGGACGATTCCCCTCCTGGTCAGCGCGCTTGGCCACCGATCCTGATCTCTCATGCAGGGTGGCTCCGTTGCCCGCGCTCGTCCTATTGGCCGTCGAGCCGGGTATACCCCTTTACACGCCCTGCCCTGTGGCTTCGTTCGCTTGGTGGCGGGGTTTTTGCAGCGCTCCGTGGCGGTCTTGTTGCCGCGATCACGCAGGACTGGCTGCAGGTAGGTGTCGCGGTCT
>NZ_RBLN01000314.1:0-210 GCF_003989405.1 Micrococcus sp. HSID17227
ATCGTGGATGGAGAGTTGTAGTTGAGGTGAGTACAGAGTACATAGAGCGTGGTGTGTGATGTAAGTGGGTACAGAAGAAGAGAGTAGTACGAGATGGGTGTATGGTGGTTAAAGGAAGTGAAGCTAAATGGTGTGGCACATAATGATACTAGCTATTATTGCTAGCTAGAATCATGTGTAAGTCGTGTAGTCTGACAGGATTTTTTTTTT
>NZ_RBLN01000315.1:0-2042 GCF_003989405.1 Micrococcus sp. HSID17227
TAGCCCCGGCGGTGCGGACGCCCTCCGGGAGCGGCTGCGCGGCACCCGGCTGGCCGAGCCGGCTCGCCGCGGCAAGTTCCTCTGGCTGCCCCTGGCCGAGGGCGACGACGCCGTCGTCGTGCACCTGGGGATGAGCGGGCAGATCCTCGTGGACGAACCGGGGGCCGCCGACCAGCGACACCTGCGCCTGCGCCTGCCCGTCACCGCGGCGGACGGCTCCGCCCGCGAGCTGCGGTTCGTGGACCAGCGGATCTTCGGCGGCTGGTGGCTCGACGCGCTGCGGCCCGACGACGCCGCCGGCGGCGAGCGGATCCCCACCACGGCCGCCCACATCGCCCTGGACCCGCTGCACCCCCTGTTCGACCCCGCGGCCGTGCACGCGCGCCTGGCACGGCGCCGCTCCACCCTCAAGCGCGCGCTGCTGGACCAGTCGCTGGTCTCCGGGATCGGCAACATCTACGCGGACGAGGCCCTCTGGGGCGCCCGCCTGCACCCCGAGCGCCCGACCGAGCGCATGCGCCGGGCGGACACGCTGCGCCTCCTGGCGGCCGTCCAGGACGTGATGCGCCGGGCCCTGGAGGTGGGGGGCACGAGCTTCGACGCGCTCTACGTCAACGTGGACGGGCGATCGGGCTACTTCGCCCGCTCCCTGGCGGCCTACGGGCGCACCGGGCAGCCGTGTCGCCGCTGCGCCGCCGAGGGGATCGACTCCCGCATCGTCCGCGAGCCGTTCATGAACCGGGCGAGCCACCTGTGCCCGCGCTGCCAGCCCAGGCCGCGCCGTCGCCGGGCCGTGGCGGCCGACGCCTGACGAGGCGTCCGTAGACTGGCCTGACCCCCGACCTCGAGCAGGAGACCCGAGTGAGCCATCCCCCGGCCGCGTCCTGGACGCCCGAGCCCCTGCCGCGTCCCGCGTCCCCCCGCGACGACGCCCCGCCGGTCTCGCGGCGCCGCCGGCGCTGGCCGTGGGTCGTCGGCGTGCTCGCCGTCCTGCTCGCGGCGCTGCTCGGTCTGGGCGCCTGGTACGCGGGCTCGCTCGGGCGCACCTTCGACGACCACCGGCAGACGGTGGACGTGGGGGCGCTCGAGCAGGCGGCCGGGGACGGCCCGCTGAACGTGCTCGTCCTGGGCTCCGACTCCCGCGAGGGCGAGGGCGAGCAGGACATGGGCCAGCGTTCGGACACCATGATGCTCGTGCACATCCCCGCGGACCGACGCCAGGTCTACGTCATGTCCGTGCTGCGGGATTCGTGGGTCACCGTGCCCGGCCACGGTGAGGCGAAGATCAACTCGGCCTTCGACACGGGCGGCTACACCCTCGCCGTGGACACGGTGGAGCTGCTGCTGGGAGTGCCGATCCACCACGTCCTCGAGGTCGACTTCCAGGGCTTCCGGGGCGTGACGAATGCGCTGGGCGGCGTCGAGGTCTGCAACCCTCAGGCCTTCTCCTCCGGTCAGGCCGACCCCTCGTACTACCCGCGCGGACACATCCTGCTGCAGGACACCGCCGCCCTGCGCTACGTGCGCGAACGGCACGCCTTCGACGACGGCGACGTCACCCGCGTGAAGAACCAGCAGCGCTACCTGGCCGGGGCGATGGACCGCTTCCTCAGCCCGCAGATCCTGGGCAATCCCGCCCGCACCACCGAGGTCGTCGCCACGTTCTCCGACCACCTCGGTGTGGACGAGGGGCTCACGTCCGGCGTGATCGCCTCGCTCGCGTGGCAGCTGCGCGACGTCCGCGGCGAGGACGTCGAGATGTTCACGGTGCCTCGCAAGGGCTTCGCGGAGGGCCCGAACGGCGACGCCATCGTCGAGCTCGACGAGGACAAGCTGGCGGACCTGCGGTCCGCCCTCGCCGACGACGACGTCCAGCGCTACGTCGACGAGCACGAGCCCACGAAGGGGAAGAAGGCCCAGGCCGCCGGCGGGCCCGCCCCCGTGCTGACCCTGCTGACCGGCACCACGCCCGCACCCGCCCTCGGGGAGGACCCCTGTGACGACTGAGCCGCGCCGCCCCCGCCTCCTGCTCGTCTCCCACT
>NZ_RBLN01000316.1:0-2082 GCF_003989405.1 Micrococcus sp. HSID17227
TTCGCCGTCGCCGACCTGGACGTGCTCGGCGGCCACGTGGAGGACGCCTTCGACCGGCTCGTGCGGTTCATCGCCCTCCACCCCGGCGACGACCGTGAGACGGCGCGCGCCCACCTCGTGGACCTCTACACCGTGGTGGGCACGGACGACCCCCGCGTGCAGGCCTCGCGGCGCCGGCTGGCCGCAGCGTTGTTCTGAGGGACCCACGGTTCATCCCTGAGGAGGACGCCGTGACCGCCTGACAGTGGGTAACGTCCCAGGCATGACTCCGCATGCGTCCGAGCCTGCCCCCACCCACCTCGCCGCCGCCACCCGTCGGCGCGCGGTGGACGCCCCCGATCCGGACCTCGCCCTCGTCACGCGCGGGCTGACCCAACGGTTCGGGGACAAGCTGGCGCTGGACGCGCTGGATCTGGACGTCCCGGCCGGGTCGTTCTTCGGGGTGGTCGGGCCGAACGGTGCGGGCAAGACCACGGCCCTGTCGATGGCCACCGGGCTGCTGCGCCCGGACCACGGCCGCGCCTGGATCCACGGCGTCGACGTGTGGGAGCAGCCCCTCGAGGCCAAGCGACGGGTCGGCGTGCTCGCCGACGGCGTGCGCACCTTCGACCGCCTCACGGGCGCGCAGCTCGTGACCTACGCCGGGCTGCTGCATGGCCTCGACGCGGACACCGTGGCCGAGCGGACCGCGGACCTGCTGCGGGTGATGGACCTGGAGGACGCCGGCCGCAAGCTCGTGGCCGACTACTCCGCCGGCATGACCAAGAAGGTGTCCCTGGCGGCCGCCATGGTCCACGCCCCGGACCTGCTCGTCCTGGACGAGCCGTTCGAGGCCGTGGACCCGGTCTCCGCCGCGAACATCCGGGACATCCTGCACTCGTACGTGGAGCGGGGCGGCACCGTGATCGTCTCGAGCCACGTGATGGACCTCGTCCAGCGCATGTGCACCCACGTCGCCGTGATCGCGGCCGGGACGCTGCGGGCCGCCGGCACGCTCGAGGAGGTCCGGGACGGGCACGACCTCGAGGACCGCTTCGTGGACCTCGTCGGCGGCCGCCACGGCTCGGAGGGGCTGGCATGGCTCTGACGCTCGTCCGACTGCGCTGGACGCTGACCCTGAACCAGTGGCGGCGGTCCCCGTTCACCCTGGTGATGAGCGTGCTCGGCGCGCTGTACGTGCTCGGCATGGCCGCCGTGGCGGTGACGCTGCTCGTCACGGGCCTGCCCGCCCTGCCGGACGAGGCCCGCGGCGCCACGACCGTGCTGGCCGCCGCCGTCGTGGTGCTCGCCTGGCTCGTCATCCCGCCGTTCGTCACGGGCAGGGCGCCACGCAGCCGCGGGTAGATCCGGCCGAGGAACTCCTCGCGGTCCGCGGCGGGCACGCGCACGGGCCCGCCGGCGAGCACGAGCTGCTGCACGGCCTCGGGGACGGGGCGTGCGGCGGGGATCAGGTGGAGCACGGCCTCCTCGTCCGTGAGCTCCACGCGGTAGAAGCCGATGCCTCCCACGGCGTGCACACCGCTCAGCCCGAGGCCGGGCGGGGCCGGGTCCAGGGACGGGGCCACGTCCAGACCGCCGTCGGGGGCGCGGGTGACGTCCAGCCCGACGGCGACGGGCGCCTCCAGCACCACGTCCGTCAGCAGCCCCAGCGGCACGAGCTCCACCCCGACCTCGCGGGCCTCCGCGAGCAGCTGCCAGATCCGCGGGGAGTCGAAGACGTGCAGACCGAACCAGGCGTCGCCCGGGTAGGAGTCCTCGGCCTGGACCTGACGCCAGATCAGGCGCATCGCCCGCTCCTGGGCGGGGGCGAACTCGGCGCGCGGGAACTGGAACGCCTTCCACGTCAGCCCGCCCTTGATCCACGTCCCCTTGGCCCCGCGCTTGAGCGGGCGCACGGTCACGTACAGCGGGCGGCCCTCGCGCACCTGCTCCTCCCCGGCGGTCGCCGGGCCCCACTGCTGGAACGCGTTGCGGGAGGACTCGGCCACGAGCTCCACGCCGATCGCCAGCGCGGGCGGCGTGCCCACCCGGCGCGGGCCGTGGAGTCCGGCCAGCGGCTCCATGACCCGTCGCCAGTCCAGG
>NZ_RBLN01000317.1:0-2403 GCF_003989405.1 Micrococcus sp. HSID17227
CGGGTATACCCACTAGGCGCATGTGTCAGAGCCAGTTGGGTGCTGCTGGACAGAGGTGCCAGGGTGCGATCTTGCTTGACAGGGTTGCCCATCATCGCGCTCGACGGATTCGTCGATCCGGCCTTCTCCAACCGCGCGCTGGCTCGCTTACCCGTTGGGCTTGGCCTCGGATTCATGGACGTCATTCTGGAGTAGCGCGATGATCTGCTTTGCGGTTTCACTCCGGTGGTCCTGTGAGATGGGCCTGCTTCCGATCAGGTCGTTGACCCAGAGCCCGTCAGCAGCGAGCAGGGCGAGCGAGGTCATCTGGTCGCGCTCAGCTTCGTCTCGTTCGCTACGTCCGGTCCATCGGGCGATGAGGTCTTCCCAGATCGCCTTGTGCTGGGTGTGCTGGCTGTCGAGAATCATCTGGAACTCGGCGCGGGAGGCGGCTGTCGAACAAGTGAGTATGTAGGCGGTCAGGCGCTCCATCGGCGTTGCCTCAGCGGTCGGCTTTCCACAGGCGATCTCTAACTGCCGCTCCCAGCGATCAGCGAGTCTCTGGTGGATCGCAGCGATCAAGTCGTCTCGTGACGGGAAGTGGTAGATGATCCCGGCCCTGGTGATCCCTGCAGCGGCCGCGACAGAGTCAAACGTGACTGCTGTGATCCCGTCTTCCTCGATCACTTGGATCGCGGCGTCGAGGATCATGGTCTTCTTGCTCTCACGCACCATCATGCGCCCCTCCGATTGGTTCAGTGGTTTTCGGCGTACTCCATTGCCTCGCTGCCGCGCCCGTAAGCGCGGAGCAGCCGATTGGTCAGAGCGGCTCCACTAGCCAGCATGACAGCGAGGACGATCATCGTGACCAAATAGGCCGTGTCGTAGGCGGAGGTGGCGGCTGCGATCACGTCGAGATCTCCGTCGGCGATCCCGAGGGCATCGGCAATGCTCTCCCCCGCTGCGGCGGGAGTGCCATCCGGGAGTCGGACGACTGTGGCGTAGACGAAGGTCAGGAGGCTCCCGAGGAGTGCTACAGCCGAGAGGGAGCCCATCTCATAGGAGACTTCTTCGATCGAGGCCGCCATGCCGGCCTTTCGCGGAGGCGCGTTGCCCATAATGGCGGCGGAAGCGACGGCGAAGGTGCCGCCCAGGCCGAAGCCGGTCACGATGAAGCTGACGACCAGCAGGGGTAGTGATCCGTTCGCAGAGGCCAGCACGGCGAGAGCTAGTCCTAGGGCGGCGATGGCGAGGCTGCCGGAGATAATGATCCGCAGGCCCACGATGTGCAGGATCGCGGCCCCTAGGACACCTGAGGGCAGGGCGCCAAGCGCGATGGCTGCGACTAGCAGGCCTGCTTGCAGGGGGGTGAAGCCCTCGACGAGCTGGAAGCGCTGTGTGGTCGCGAGCTGGGCGCCAGCGATGGTGAACATCGCGAAGAAGGCTGCCAGAGAGCCGCCAGCGAAGGCGCGGTTGCGGAAGATGGAGAACTCGATGAGTGGTTCTTCCAATCGGCCCTGGCGTCGCACGAAGAGGACGAACCCGATGACTGCTGACGCCAGCGCCCCTGCGATCAGAACCCAGTTCTGTGGAATATGGGCCAGTTCCTTGATGACGAGCACGGTGCCCACCAGCCCGACCATCGCATAGAGGGATGAGACGAGATCCCACTTCTTCGACGGATCGGGATGGTTGTGCGGCGCGATGATTGCGGTCGCCACAAGTGCGATGGCAACAACGGGGACATTGATGAGGAAAACAGATCCCCACCAGAACCGTTCGAGAAGGGCGCCGCCGAGAATGGGTCCGAGCGCTGCCCCCGCGATCGACAGGCTCCCCCAGATGGCGATGGCGATGTTGCGCTCACGAGGATCGTCGAACGCGAGGCGGATCAGAGCAAGCGTGGCGGGCATCATCGCTGCGGCCCCCACAGCGAGGAGTGCCCTGGCGCCGATCAGGAAGGCAGGGTTGGGCGAGAATGCCGCTGCCAGTGATGCGGCACCGAAGATCCACAGGCCGACGACGAACATTCGGCGGTGGCCGATGCGATCGCCCAGTGTGCCTGCTCCCAAGAGGAGGCCAGCCATGACCAGGGGGTAGGCGTTGATGATCCACAGTGTCGAGGATCCGGACGCGCCGAGGTCTGCGGTCAACGTAGGCAAGGCGGTGTAGAGGATCGAATTGTCGAGGGTGATGAGTAGCAGGCCGGCCCCCACGGTCATGAGCAGCCACCACCGCCGCGGCGATGATCCAACGTCGTTCACTGTTGTACCCCTGTCCTCTGCCTGTAGTCGCATCAACGAAACTATACTAACAGGTTAGTAAAGTAAACGTCAACGCTCCGACAGAGGGATGCCTCACAATCCAGCTGGGTGTTCATTGCCCCATCCCGGCGTCAAGCCGGGTATACCCCTTTACACACCC
>NZ_RBLN01000318.1:0-2140 GCF_003989405.1 Micrococcus sp. HSID17227
TGGTGCTGGCGGAGGCCGGTGTCGTGGCGGAGCTGCGGGCCGGCGCGGCGGAGGCGTTCGACGGGCTTGTGCGACCCAGCCGACCCCTGCACACCCTCGTCGGCTTCTGATACGCTGGACGAGCACATTCGTGCGCGTTTGATACATGTCCATCACGACCCACGCCGGGTGGGGCCCCTCTGGTGCCCGGATGCCGCCCACCGGCGGCATCGATCCCGACGTGACCCCCGATCCCAACGGAGTCCCTCCTACATGACCACCACTTCCAACGCCCCGCAGGTCGCCATCAACGACATCGGCTCTGCCGAGGACCTGCTCGCCGCCATCGACGCGACCATCAAGTACTTCAACGATGGCGACCTCGTCGAGGGCACCGTCGTCAAGGTGGACCGCGACGAGGTCCTGCTCGACATCGGCTACAAGACCGAGGGCGTCATCCCGTCCCGCGAGCTGTCCATCAAGCACGACGTGGACCCGGACGAGGTCGTGGCCGTGGGCGACACCGTCGAGGCCCTGGTCCTCACCAAGGAGGACAAGGAGGGTCGCCTGATCCTCTCGAAGAAGCGCGCCCAGTACGAGCGCGCCTGGGGCGACATCGAGAAGATCAAGGAGGAGGACGGCGTCGTCGAGGGCACCGTCATCGAGGTGGTCAAGGGCGGCCTCATCCTCGACATCGGCCTGCGCGGCTTCCTCCCGGCCTCCCTCGTGGAGATGCGCCGCGTGCGCGACCTGGCCCCCTACATCGGCCAGAAGCTCGAGGCGAAGATCATCGAGCTGGACAAGAACCGCAACAACGTGGTCCTGTCCCGCCGCGCCTGGCTCGAGCAGACCCAGTCCGAGGTCCGCTCCAACTTCCTCCACAAGCTGGAGAAGGGCCAGGTCCGCAACGGCACCGTGTCCTCCATCGTCAACTTCGGCGCCTTCGTGGACCTGGGCGGCGTGGACGGCCTCGTGCACGTCTCCGAGCTGTCCTGGAAGCACATCGACCACCCGTCCGAGGTCGTCGAGGTGGGCCAGGAGGTCACCGTCGAGGTCCTCGAGGTGGACATGGACCGCGAGCGTGTCTCCCTGTCGCTGAAGGCGACCCAGGAGGACCCGTGGCAGCTCTTCGCCCGCACCCACGCCCTCGGCCAGGTCGTGCCGGGCAAGGTCACCAAGCTCGTGCCGTTCGGTGCGTTCGTCCGCGTGGAGGACGGCATCGAGGGCCTCGTGCACATCTCGGAGCTGGCCTCGCGCCACATCGACACCGCCGAGCAGGTCGTGTCGGTCAACGACGAGCTGTTCGTCAAGGTCATCGACATCGACCTCGAGCGTCGCCGCATCTCCCTGTCCCTCAAGCAGGCCAACGAGGGCGTGGACCCCGAGGGCACCGAGTTCGACCCGGCGCTCTACGGCATGGCCGCGGAGTACGACGAGGAGGGCAACTACAAGTACCCCGAGGGCTTCGACGTCGAGACCAACGAGTGGATGGAGGGCTTCGAGACCGAGCGCGCCGCCTGGGAGCAGCAGTACGCCGACGCTCAGGCCCGCTGGGAGGCCCACAAGGAGCAGGTGCGCCGCTCCCTCCAGGAGGAGGCCACCGCCGGCGCCGACGCCGGTGCGGGCCTGGGCGGCTCGTCCTACTCCTCCGAGGCCCCGTCCTCGGACGGAGGCACCCTGGCCTCCGACGAGGCCCTCGCCGCCCTGCGCGAGAAGCTCACCGGCAACTGATCGCCGCCGTGCGTGGCCGTCCCTGACGGCCCGCGCCGAGCACCCGACGCCCCGTCCCTCCCTCCGGAGGGGCGGGGCGTCGTCGCGTCCCGGGGGACTGGCCGCGGGGGAGCGGACGGGACCCGGCGGCCGCGCTCAGCGGCGCTCGGAGACCGTCACGGTGAACGTGCGGTCGCGCGCCGTCTGCCGGGTCGGCCCGACGAGGTCCTCCAGCACCGGCCGGTACCGCAGGTGCGAGTTCCAGACGCACCACAGCCGGCCGCCCGGCTCCAGCACCCGCGCCGCGGCCGCCACCAGCCGGTGGGCCACGGAGGGGTCCACGGCGTTGCCGTCGTGGAACGGGGGATTCAGGAGCACGCACTCCTCCGTCCCGTCCGGCCACGTGGCCAGGGCGTCGTCGCGCACGGCCCGGACGCGGTCCGCCACGCGG
>NZ_RBLN01000319.1:0-2308 GCF_003989405.1 Micrococcus sp. HSID17227
GGCCGCGGCCCGCGTGGCCCGGCCCGGGAACCCGCGGCCGGCAACGCGCCGTACTGGATCGCCGTGGGCCACCAGGACCGAGTGCGCGCGGGCAACAGCGCGGGGGCGCTGCCGACCGAGGTGGGCCGGCCCGCCTCGGCCACCCGCGCGACCGACCTGCTTGGCAACCACGCACCCGTCGAGCTGCCGCCAGCCACGCCCCCGGCCCGGCTCGCTGCCGCGGCCACCGCCGAGCTCACCGCCCGTCGCCTCGGCCAGCGCAAGGCCACCGGCCGCCCGGCCCGCGCCGAGCGCGACGGCGAGGGCCGCGGGGAGCGCGGCGGCGGCTGCCGCAAGGACCGCGGCGAGCGCGGAGGCTCCCGCGGGCACAGCGGCGGCGGCCAGCGCGGCGGCTTCCGCAAGGACCGGGACGACCGCGGCTTCCGTGAGGATCGCGGTGGCTTCCGCAAGGACCGGGACGACCGCGGGGGACGCCCCGGCGGCCGCAAGCCCCGTTGGGGCGCCCAGGAGCGCTCGGATCGGGGCGCCCGCCGCTGATCCGGCCGGGGTGCGGACCCCCGGAGGCCGTAGCCGGGGCCGATTTTGCATCGGCCCCGGGGCCCTGGTAGAGTCTCACCTCGTTGCCCCGATAGCTCAGTGGTAGAGCGCCATCTTGGTAAGATGGAGGTCCCGGGATCGATTCCCGGTCGGGGCTCTGACATGAGAGCCCGCCCTCGCGGCGTGAAACCGTGAGTGCGGGCGTTCTTGTGTCGTGGCGGCGTAGCTCAGCTGGTTAGAGCGCACGACTCATAATCGTGAGGTCGGGGGATCGAGTCCCCCCGCCGCTACGGAATCGGACGGACCCGGTCACCTCCTCGGAGGGGCCGGGTCCTTTCGCGTTCCGGGGCCCGTCCGTCGCCCCGGTAGCCTGGCGGGCATGTCCACGCGTCGCCCCGCCCCCCAGCCCGCCCGCGGCACCACCGCGCCCCGCGGCTTCGTCTCCCCGTGGGAGCACGGCTCCCGGCTGTACCGGACCCTCGTGCTGACCGGCTCCGCGCTGTTCCTCGTGGGCATCGTGCTGGCGGTCGTCGGCGGGACCACCGGACGCCTCGCCGTCTCCGGGACCGCCCTGGGCGTGCTCGGCGCGGGCGTCGCCGTGCACCTGTCCGCCCAGCTCGTGCGCTTCCGCCAGGCCGCCCGCCGGCAGGGGGAGCGGCGCCCCGGCCGTTAGGCTGGACGGCAGTCGAGAACCGTCCCGCAGGAGGCCCGAGTTGAGCGTGAACCCCGACGTCGCCGGGCGGAGCTATCCGCCCGCGCCCCCCTTCCAGGTCGGTCGTGAGGCGGTCCGCGGCTTCGCCGAGGCCGTGCAGGCCCACCATCCCGCGCACCACGACGTCGCGGCCGCCCGGGCCCTGGGACACGCCGACCTGGTCGCCCCCCCGACCTTCGCCGTCGTCATCGCCCAGCGCGCCGAGGCCGCCGTCGTCGCCGATCCCGAGCTGGGGATCGACTTCTCGCGGGTGGTCCACGCGGACGAGCGCTTCGTCCACCACCGCCCGCTGGTGGCCGGGGACGAGGTCGTGGCGACCGTGCGGGTCGAGGCCGTGAAGTCCCTCGGCGGCAACCGCATGGTCACCACCGTCACCGAGATCGCGGATCTGGACGGCGCTGCCGTCTCCACCGTCACGTCCACCCTGCTGGTCCGGGGAGAGGAGTCCTGATGAGCACCGCCCCCCGCCTGTCCGACCTCGCCCGGGGCGAGGTGGTCGGCACGCGCACCGTCACGTTCACCCGCGCCGACCTCGTCGCCTACGCGGGTGCCTCCGGCGACCGCAACCCGATCCACTGGTCCCCGACGTTCGCCGAGCACGTCGGCCTGCCCGGCGTCATCGCCCACGGGATGCTCACCATGGGCGCGGCCGTGCAGCTCGTCTCGGACTGGGCGGGCGACCCGGGCGCCGTCGTCGACTACCAGACCCGCTTCACCGGCATGGTGCCGGTCGCGGACACCACGGGGCGCACGGACGACGACGGCGCGCCCGTCCCCGGCGCCACGCTCGAGGTCGTCGGCACGGTCGGCGCCGTGGATGAGGCTGCCGGGACGGTGCGGATCGACCTGAACGTCACCAACCCGGACGCGGTGAAGCCGCGCGTGCTGACCAAGGCGCAGGCTGTGGTCCGCCTCGGCGGAGCCGCGGGGGAGAGCGCGTGAGCGAGCGGCTGGCGGACCACACCACCACCCGCGTCGGCGGGCCCGCGCGCGCGTGGGTCACCGCGCGCACCGAGGCCGAGGCGATCGAGGCCGTGCGCGCCGCCGACGCGGCAGGCG
>NZ_RBLN01000320.1:0-2377 GCF_003989405.1 Micrococcus sp. HSID17227
GGACCGGGCCGGCGTCGTCGTGCCCTCCGGGGCGCCGTCCTCGACGGGCGCGGCGCCACCGAGCTCCAGGCGCCGTTCGAGGGCCTCGAGGCGGGCGGCCAGGCCGCGGTGCGTCTCGTCCGAGGCGGGCAGCAGCAGGCGCGCCATGAGCAGCTCGAGGTGCAGGCGGGGACTGGTGGCCCCCACCATGTCCGTCAGCGCGAGGTTGGTGATGTCCGCGAGGCGGGAGAGCTCCGCGCGGGAGAGCTGCGCGGCCTGCGCCGACAGACGCCGCACCTGGTCCTCCGGCATGCCGTGCAGGATCGCCCCGGCCTCCTCCGGCAGGGCACGGGCGATCACGAGGTCGCGGAAGCGGTCCAGCAGGTCCTCGACGAAGCGGCGCGGGTCCTGGCCGGACTGCACCACGCGGTCCACCACGCGGAACACGGTGGGGGTGTCGTCCGCGGCGACGGCGTCGATCACGTCGTCCAGCAGGGCTTCCGGGGTGAAGCCGAGCAGGCTCACCGCGAGCTCGTAGGAGACCTGGCCCTCCTGGGCACCCGCGATCAGCTGGTCCAGCACGGAGAGCGTGTCACGCACCGAGCCCGTGCCGGCGCGCACCACGAGCGGCAGCACGCCCTTCTCCACGGACACGCCCTCCTCCGCGCACAGCTGCTCGAGGTAGACGATGAGCGGCTCCGGCGGCACGAGCCGGAACGGGTAGTGGTGGGTGCGGGAGCGGATGGTCCCGATGACCTTCTCCGGCTCCGTGGTGGCGAAGATGAACTTCAGGTGCTCCGGCGGCTCCTCCACGATCTTGAGCAGCGCGTTGAAGCCCGCCGCGGTGACCATGTGCGCCTCGTCGATGATGAGGATCTTGTAGCGGTCCCGGACCGGGGCGAACGTGGCCCGCTCGCGCAGGCCGCGGGCGTCCTCCACACCGCCGTGCGAGGCCGCGTCGATCTCCAGCACGTCCAGCGAGCCCGGCCCGCCGGTGGCCAGGTCCCGGCACGAGTCGCACTCGCCGCACGGCGTGGGCGTGGGGCCTTGGGCGCAGTTCAGGCAGCGCGCGAGGATGCGGGCGGACGTGGTCTTGCCGCAGCCGCGCGGGCCGGAGAAGAGGTAGGCGTGGTTCACGCGGTCCTTCGCCAGTGCGGTGCGCAGCGGGACCGTGACATGGTCCTGCCCGATCACGTCCTCGAAACGGTCCGGGCGGTAGCGGCGGTACAGGGCGGTGCTCACCCTCGAAAGCCTATCCGGCGGGCGGACGGGCTAAGGGAGCCGGGGAATGCGCCCACCCACCGGCCCGTTCCCTGGCCCATGACCACCACGCACATGCACACCGACGCCGAGGACACGATCCACCCCACGCAGCCGGCCCCGGACGCGGGACCGCTGAGTCAGGCCGAGATCGACCGCCTCTTCGCGGACCGCCACACGACGCAGCTCTTCTCGGACGAGCCCGTCGACCTCGCGCTGATCGAGCGGGCCTACGCGGACCTCCGCTGGGCGCCGACCGCCATGAACAACCAGCCGCTGCGGCTCGACGTCGTGGACAGTCCCGAGGCCCGCGCCCGCCTGGCTCCGCTGATGATCGAGTTCAACCGGGAGAAGACGGAGCGCGCCCCGCTCACGCTGATCGCCTCCTACGACCTCGACTGGCACCGCCACATGGGCCACCTCGCCCCGTTCCGGGAGGGCTTCGAGGAGGATGCCGAGGGCAAGCCGGGCATGCGCGAGGGGATGGGCCGCACGAACGCGCTCATCCAGGTGGGCTACCTGCTCGTGGCCCTGCGCGCCCACGGGCTCGAGGTCGGCCCCATGGCCGGGTTCGACGCCGCCGCCGTGGACGCCGAGTTCCATGCGGACCGTGCCTGGAAGTCCCTCCTGGTGATCAACGTGGGCCACGCCGCCGCGGACGACGAGAAGGCGCAGCAGCCCCGCCAGGGCCGCCTCGACTTCGACCAGGCCGCCCAGGTCCTCTGACCGGGGCCGGGCCTGCGGCGGGCCAGGGCGCCGGCCCGTTCAGAGCCCGGTGAACACCCACGGATCGCGCGGCAGGGCGGCCGGGTCGAACGCGGGCACGGCGGCCGCCAGCGGTCCCGCGGGCAGGCCGAGGGACTCCAGCAGCCGGTCCCGCACCCGCTCGGGGGTCCACGCCGGGTCCTGCGCGGAGAGGTCCTCGAGGGTCACGGCGCCGTCCCGCTTGGCCAGCCGCCGCCCCTCCGTGTTCAGCACGAGCGGCACGTGCAGGTACTCCACCGCGGGCGTCGGCCTAGCTGTAGGAGGGCATGACGTTGTTGACTCGGGTCGGTGCCAGTGAGGCCGGAGGAGCGTCCCCGCAGGAGGTATGAGGCCGATGGTAGTTGTAGTGGTTCACCCACACCGCCAGGGCCTC
>NZ_RBLN01000321.1:0-2189 GCF_003989405.1 Micrococcus sp. HSID17227
TTCACGGCCGCCGTCGCCGGCGTCGTGACCGTCCACGTCGCCGAGGGCGACGCCGTGGCCGCGCAGGCGTTGATCGCCGTCGTCGAGCCCACCGAGCACGCAGCACCCGCAGAGAACACCTGAGAACAGGAGAGGACCATGAGCACCAAGCACCGCACCCTGCCCGCCCTCGAGGAGGACTACCAGGTCCTCTCCGACACCGTCCGCGAGTTCGCCGACGAGGTCGTGGCCCCGGTCTCCGCCGAGCTGGACGCCCAGCACGAGTTCCCGTACGAGATCGTGGCCCAGATGGGCGAGATGGGCCTGTTCGGCCTCCCGTTCCCCGAGGAGTACGGCGGCATGGGCGGCGACTACTTCGCCCTGGCCCTGGCCCTCGAGCAGCTCGGCCGCGTCAACCAGTCCGTGGCCATCACCCTCGAGGCCGGCGTCTCCCTGGGCGCCATGCCGCTGCTGAAGTTCGGCACCGAGGAGCAGAAGCAGCGCTGGCTGCCGGACCTCGTGGCCGGCACGCACCTGGCCGGCTTCGGCCTCACCGAGCCGGGCGCGGGCTCCGACGCCGGCGGCACCCAGACCACCGCCGCGCTCGAGGACGGCCAGTGGCGCATCAACGGCGCCAAGGAGTTCATCACCAACTCCGGCACGGACATCACCTCGCTCGTCACCGTCACCGCCGTGACCGGCACCGTGGAGGGCAGGACCGGCCACGACGGCCGCCCCGCCAAGGAGATCTCCACGATCCTCGTGCCCGCCGGCACCGAGGGCTTCTCCGTGGCCAAGGCCTACGACAAGGTCGGCTGGAACTCCTCGGACACCCACGCCCTGCACTTCTCGGACGTGCGCGTGCCGGAGGAGAACCTGCTGGGCGCCCGCGGCCGCGGCTTCGCCCACTTCCTCGAGATCCTCGACGAGGGCCGTATCGCCATCGCGGCCCTGGCCACCGGCGCGGCCCAGGGCTGCGTGGACGAGTCGGTCGCCTACGCCAAGCAGCGGACCTCGTTCGGCCAGAAGATCGGGCAGTTCCAGGCCGTGTCCTTCAAGATCGCCCGCATGCAGGCCCGCGCGCACGCCGCCCGCCTGGCCTACTACGAGGCCGCCCAGAAGATGCTGGCCGGCAAGCCGTTCAAGACCGAGGCCGCCATGGCCAAGCTGATCGCCGGCGAGGCCGCCATGGACAACGCCCGGGACGCCACCCAGGTGTTCGGCGGCTACGGCTTCATGAACGAGACCCTCGTGGCCCGTCACTACCGCGACTCCAAGATCCTCGAGGTCGGCGAGGGCACCACCGAGGTGCAGCTCATGCTGATCGCCCGCGAGCTGGGCCTCTGACGTGACGGAGCGCGTCGAGATCGAGCAGCGGGGCCGCTACGCGGACGAGCTGGCGGTCGGTCAGGTCTACCTGCACCGGCCCGGCCGCACGCTCACCGAGGCGGACAACGTCCTGTTCACCACCCTCACCATGAACCCGCAGGCCCTGCACCTGGACCACGCGTACGCGGCGGACCAGCCGTTCGGCCGACCGCTGGTCAACTCGATGCTGACGCTGTCCACCCTGGTGGGCCTCGCCGTCGGGCAGACCACACAGGGCACGCTCGTGGCCCAGCTCGGCCTGGGGGAGATCGCGTTCCCGAAGCCGGTCTTCCACGGGGACACGCTCTACGGGCGCTCCGAGGTCACCGCAATCCGCGAGTCCTCCTCGCGGCCGGGGCAGCGGATCGTCACGTTCGCGATGACGGGGGAGAACCAGCACGGCGACGTCGTCGTCCGCGCCCAGCGCACCTGTCTGATGTGGACCGCGCAGGCGCACGCGGAGGCCAAGGCGAAGGCCGCCGACGCCGCAGGCACGGGGGAGCGGGCATGAGCGCGCTGACCCTCGGACCGGCCGTCATGTTCACCCCGGCGGACCGCCCCGAGCGGTACGCCACGGCGCTCGAGCGCGCGGACGCGGTGATCCTCGACCTCGAGGACGCCGTCACCCCGGACGCCCTGACCACCGCGCCGGCAGCCGTCGCCGCCGCACGCGGGGGGCGCGCGACGGGGCGGGCCGTGGGCAGGGGGGGCCGGGGGGGGACGGCGGTCTGGTCCACGGGGTCCTCGCTTCGGGTCGGGCCCCGGGCGGTCGACACAGACGCCCGTCGTCTTGCGGACGCGCGCCCCGGGGCACGTCCACGCTAGCGTGCATGACTGAACGC
>NZ_RBLN01000322.1:0-2215 GCF_003989405.1 Micrococcus sp. HSID17227
GACTGGGCGATGTTGTGTCGGGGCGTCGGGTGGTGGTGCGAGTGGGTGATGGAAGGCGGAGGGTTCTGTGGGGGGGGCTGGCCAGGGCGGGGGGCGGGACGCCGCGGGCGGCGGCGGGGCCGGGCGAACATGCCCAGGCCGCGGCGACGGCGGAGCGTGCGGGCCAGGGGGCGGGGGTGGGGGGCCGCGGCGGCGGGCCGGGGGGGTTGGGCACGGGCGGCGGCTGCCGCCTCGAGGACGGCGGCCAGTGCGGCCATCTCCTCCGGCTCCAACTCCGGGCCGTTGAGCTGCAGCGGGTCGGCCGACGGCGGCGTGGCCTGCGTGGACGCGTCGTTCTCGTCCGGGGCGCCCGGGCCCAGCGGGGCGCTCACAGCGGCATGTTCCCGTGCTTCTTGGCGGGGCGGGCCTCGCGCTTGTGCAGGGTGGCGCGCAGGGCGCGGATGAGCTGGCCGCGGGTGGCGTGCGGGGGCACCACGGCGTCCACGTAGCCCAGCTCGGCGGCCTGGTATGGGTTGAGCAGCTCGGCCTCGTAGTCGGCCACGATCTCGGCCCGGCGCGCGTCGACGTCGCCGCCCGCCTCCGCCGTCGCCTTCAGGTCGCGCCGGTACAGGATGTTCACGGCGCCCTGGGCGCCCATCACGCCGATCTGGGCGCTCGGCCAGGCCAGGTTCAGGTCGGCGCCGAGCATCTTGGAGCCCATCACGATGTATGCGCCGCCGAAGGCCTTGCGCGTGATCACGGTCAGCTTCGGCACGGTGGCCTCGGCGTAGGCGTAGATCAGCTTGGCGCCGCGGCGGATGATGCCGTTGAACTCCTGGTCCGTGCCGGGCAGGAACCCGGGCACGTCCACGAGGGTGATGATCGGGATGTTGAACGCGTCGCAGAAGCGCACGAACCGCGCGGCCTTCTCCGAGGCGGCGATGTCCAGGGTGCCGGCGAACTGCAGCGGCTGGTTCGCGACGACGCCCACGCTCATGCCGTCCAGGCGGGCCAGTCCGGTGATCACGTTGGGCGCGTACAGCTCCTGCAGCTGCAGCAGGTGGCCCTCGTCCACGATCGAGGCGATGACCTCGAGCATGTCGTAGGGCTGGTTGGCGGAGTCCGGGACGATCCCGTCCAGGGCGAGGTCCTCGTCCGTGGGCTCCGGGTCCGCGGCCTCGAAGGTCGGGGCCTCCGCGAGGTTGTTGGAGGGCAGCAGCTCGAGCAGCTCCTGCACGTAGGCGATCGCGTCCTCCTCCGAGGAGGCCATGTAGTGGGCGGTGCCGGAGGTGGCGTTGTGCGAGCGGGCGCCGCCGAGGGTCTCCATGTCCACGTCCTCGCCCGTGACGGTCTTGATCACGTCCGGGCCGGTGATGAACATGTGCGAGGTCTGGTCCACCATCACCACGACGTCCGTCAGGGCCGGCGAATAGGCCGCGCCGCCGGCGGAGGGGCCCATGATCAGCGAGATCTGCGGGATCATGCCCGAGGCCAGGACGTTGTTCCGGAAGATGTCCGCGAACTGGGCGAGGGAGGCCACGCCCTCCTGGATGCGCGCGCCGCCGCCGTCGAGGATGCCGATCACGGGGCAGCCGTTGCGCGCGGCGAACTCCTGGACCTTCACGATCTTCTGCCCGTTGCGCTCGGACAGCGAGCCGCCGAACACGGTGAAGTCCTGCGAGTAGACGGCCACCTGGCGCCCGTCCACGGTGCCGAAGCCGGACACCAGGCCGTCGCCGGCCGGATGCTTGGCGTCCATGCCGAACGCGGTGGTGCGGTGCACGGCCAGCGCGTCCAGCTCCACGAAGGAGCCCTCGTCCAGGAGGAGGTCGATCCGCTCGCGCGCGGTGTGCTTGCCGCGAGCGTGTTGGCGCTCGACGGCGTCCGGGCCGCCGGGCGCGGCCGTCGCCTCGAGCCGCCGATGCAGGTCGGCCAGCCGGCCGGCCGTGGTGGTCAGGTCGGGATCGGTCACACGTCCTCCTTGTGGTGGTCCGCCAGATGCGGAGGCTCAGTCGGCCAGTGTACGGGCCACCGCGGACGCCCACGGTTGGAGGAAGCCCACAAACGGCGAGGACGTCGGCCCGGACTGCCCGTCCGCGCGCCCCGGCGGCGGATCGGCCCGCCCAGCCCGCCCCCGGGGACGCCGTGTATATCTAGGGGCATGCAGCCCGACGACGCCCCCACACCGGATCTGACCTGGCTGGACTCCGCCGGCTCCACGCAGGATGAGCTCCTC